>JAURVW010000226.1 GCA_030655275.1 Solirubrobacteraceae bacterium | reverse complement strand
CGAGCTGCCCGAGCCGATGGAGCGCAACCTCTACCACCTCGGCGGTGAGGAGCGCCGCCGCCTCGGCATCCAGCAGCTCCCAGAGAACCTCAACGACGCGCTCGAGCAGGCCGCGAACTCCGAGCTCATGCTCAACATCCTCGGCGAGCACATGCTCAACCGCTTCACCGAACTCAAGCGCAACGAGTGGGAGCAGTACCGCGTCCAGGTCCACCAGTGGGAACTGGACCGCTTCCTCCCGATCCTCTGACCGGATCGGGCGCGAGCGGATCTCGTTTGCATCTTTCGTCCGGGCGCAAGAGGCCCGGCGCGGGCGCCTAGACCACTCGCGCCCGAACAAAACCTGCGGCGCGATCTCTCGCTCACGCCCGATCCGGTTCGCGGCCCTCGCAGGCGGGGCGTCGCGAGCGACCCGCCGCCCGCGAAGGCAGTGTCGGCCGACGAAGCGCTAGAGCGTCTTCGTGGCCCCGGCGCCGTCATCGGCGGCGCCGTCCTGCGGGATGTGCGCCTGCCACGGCCACCAGATCTTGCGGCCCACGTCGAGCGCGAGCGCGGGGGCGAGGATCGACCGCACGATGAACGTGTCGAGCAGGACGCCGAGCGCGATCGCGCTACCCGTCTCCACGAGGAACACGACCGGGGTGGAGGCGAGCACCAAGAACGTGCCGGCGAGCACGATGCCGGCGGCGGTGATCACGCCGCCGGTCGCGCCGATGCCGCGCAGGATGCCCTCGGTCGTGCCGTGCTGCAGCGCCTCTTCGCGGATCCTCGAGGCGAGGAAGATGTTGTAGTCGATGCCGAGCGCGACGAGGAACACGAACGCGAACAGGATGATCGAACGGTCCGCGCCGGCGAACCCGAACACCTCCTGCCACAGCAGCGAGGAGAGGCCGAGCGCGGCCGCGAACGACACCACCACGGTGCCGATCAGGATGAGCGGCAGCACGAGGGCGCGCAGCAGCGCGATCAGGATCAGCAGCACGACGAAGAGCACGATCGGGATGATCAGCTTGAGGTCGCGGTCGTTGGCCTTCGCGAGGTCGTAGTTGATGGCGGTGTCGCCGCCCACGAGCACGTCCTGTCCGCCTGCCTTCTTGGCGGTCTCGCGGACGGCCGGGATCGCGTCCTGGCCCTCGATGCTGAACGGGTCCTCGTTGAGGGTGGCATCGATCACCGCGCCGTCTTCGCCCTCCGCGATCGGGACGGCCTTGCCGATCTCCTTCGACGCCGACAGCGCCGTGACGACCGACTGCACCTTGGCCGGGTCCCGCACGACCACCTGCGCAGGTGCGCTCGTGCCACCGGGGAACGACTTCGCCAGCAGGTCGCCGCCCTCGACGGACTCGACGTCGCCGATGAACGTGTCGTTCTGGGAGAGGTTCGGGTTGAACTGCGTGAGGCCGCCGGCGCAGACGAGCAGCAGCAGGCCGGTCACGATCCACGTGCGACGCGGGTGGCGCGAGATCCGCTCACCGGTGCGACGCCAGAAGCCGTGCGTGGCGTCGGCGCCCTCCGAGCCGGCCTTCGGCGTGACCGGCCAGAACACGCCACGCGGCAGCACGGCGAAGACGGCGGGGAGGAGGGTGAGCATCGACAGCATCGCCACCGCGACGCCGATGGCGCCGAGCGGGCCGAGGCCCGCGGTGCCCTCGACCGAGGCGACCATCAGGGTGAGCAGCCCGGCGACCACCGTCAGGCCGGACGCGAGGACGGCCGGTCCGGCGGACACCATCGCGAGGCGAAGGGCGTCGTGTCGATTCTCGTGGTGGCGTAGCTCCTCCCGGTATCGCGAGGTCACGAGCAGGGCGTAGTCGGTGCCCGCGCCGAGCACGAGGACCGACATGATCGACGAGGACTGGCCCGTCACCGTGACGCCGAGATCGGTCGTGAGGTAGGCGACGCCCCGCGACGTGACCTCCGCGAACACGACCGCGAGCAACGGGAACCAGAGCAGGAACGGGCTGCGATAGATGACCAGCAGCAGCACGAAGACGAGGGCCAGGGCCCCCAGTACGAGGCTCGCGTTGAGGTTGCCGAAGACCTTGATCGCGTCATAGGAGAACCCGGCGCCGCCGGTCACCTTCATCACGCGACCCTCCTCACGCAGCGGCAGCAGCCCCGACCGCAGCGCGTCGATGCCGTCGAGGAGCCGTTCGGAATCCTCCGTCACCTTGACCGCGCCGAGGATCAGCGCCGTCGTGCCGTCCTTCGACACGTCGCCCAGCGTGAGCCAGTCGCCCTTCGGGCTGCGTTCGACATCCGCCAGCGTGACCTTCCGCTCTTCCTTCGTGTCGGGATCGGTGACCTCGATGGGCTGATCCGCACCCGTGCGGTTGAACGACGCGAGCTGGGAGCGGATGTCGGCGAGGTCCTGCTTCGAGAGCCCACCCTCGCGGCGCACGACGGCCACGAGTGGCACGTTCTCGGTCTTGATGATCCTGCTGACCGCCTCGTAGGCCTCGGTCGACTCCGCGTCGGCAGGCAGGTAGTTGCGGGCCTCGTTCGTCTCGACCTCGCCGAGCTTGCCGGGCAGGTTCAACCCGATCGTCACGACGGCCGCGACGAGCCACAGCGCGATGACGATCCAGCGCGCCCGCGGCCCGACGACCCGGGCGAACCCTCGAGCCGGAACGCTCGCGTCGCGCAACGATGCGCCGCTGGATCCCTTCGGATTCGGGGGCTCGGGCGTGTGCGTGGGATCCGTCTGCGCAGGCATGGCTGCCCCAGATGATGATCGGGCGGGCGGCGGGGATGCTGGAGCGGCCCTGGGTGGGCCCGGGCATCCGGGCCGCGGTGCCCGGCCCGGCAGCGGCCGGCGCGGTACTCAGGCGTCGAGCAGCG
>JAURVW010000224.1 GCA_030655275.1 Solirubrobacteraceae bacterium | reverse complement strand
CGCGTCGGCGGCGTCCTTCGCGCCGTCCTGTGCCCGCTCGGCCCGCGCCTTGGCCTCGGCCGTCGCCGTGCCGACGGTGTCGTCGATCGCGCCGTCGACGACCTCCTTGGCCTCCTTGACGGCTCCGACGCCCTTCTGCTGCTCCTTCTCGAGGATCTTCGCGGACTTCTCATCGCGCGCGTCGAGGGCGGCGTTGCGATCCTGGATCGAGGTGGCGGGGACGGTGTCGTTGGCCTTCTCCGCCGCCTGCTCCTCGGCGGACTTCCCGCCGCACCCGGCGACGGCGACGGGGGCCGCTGCGACGAGGGCGACGGCCAGCAAGGTGCGGAGGGCGCGCATGAGCAGAGGGTACCCCGGCCCCGACGTGCCGGAGCCGCCAGGAGGACGGACGGTTCAGCTGCGGCCGAGGAGGATGTCCTTGGCGATCACCATGCGCTGGATCTGGCTCGTGCCCTCGTAGAGCTGCATGAGCTTGGCGTCGCGCATGAACTTCTCGACCTTGTACTCCTTGATGTAGCCGTAGCCGCCGTGGACCTGGACGGCGTCGGTCGTGACCTCCATCGCGGAGTCGCTCGCGAAGCGCTTGGCGTGGGAGGAGACGAGCGAGTTGCGCTTGCCGGCGTCGAGGTACTGGGCGCCCTGCCACGTGAGCAGGCGACTGGCCTCGATCTTCGTGGCCATGTCGGCGAGGAGGAACTGGATCGCCTGGTGCATCGCGATCGGCACCCCGAACTGCTGACGCTCGAGCGCGTACGCCTTCGCCATGTCGAACGCTGCCTGCGCGATGCCGGTCGACATCGCCGCCACGCCCGGACGGGTGCGATCGAGCGTGCCCATCGCGACCTTGAAGCCGCCGTTCTCCTCACCCAGGAGGTACTTCGCGTCGACCTCGGTCTCGTTGAACGTGATGGTCGCGGTGTTGGATGCCCGCTGCCCCATCTTGTCCTCCTTCTTGTCGACCGTGACGGTGTCGTCCTTCTTCACGAGAAAGGCGGAGACACCGCGGTGGCCGGCGTCCTGGTCGGTCTTGGCGAAGACGGTGAAGTAGTCGGCGTAGCCGCCGTTCGTGATGAAGCACTTGCTGCCGTTGATCACGTACTTGTCGCCGACCTTCTTCGCCGACGTGCGCATGGAGGCGACGTCGGAGCCGGCGCCCGGCTCCGTGAGGCCGAACGACACGAAGGAGAGCTCGGCCGTGAGGTGGTCCCACAGCTCCTTCTGCACCTCGTCGGAGCCGGCGAGCAGGACCGGCATGGAGCCGAGGCCGTTGCAGTTGAGCGAGGTGCCGATGCCCGAGCAGCCCCACGCGATCTCCTCCTCGAGGATCACGGCCGTGAGGAAGTCGAGCTCGAGGCCGCCGAAGCGCTCGGGCACGTGCGTGTTCATAAGGCCGATCTCGTGGGCCTTCTTGAAGACGTCCATCGGCATCGTGCCGGCCTCGTCGTGCTCCCAGGCGACCGGGCGGATCTCCTTCTCGGCGAACTCCCGCGCCTGGGCGCGGATGGCGAGTTGGTCGTCGGTGGGGCTGAAGTCGATCATCGGCGAGGGCTCCTGAGGGCGAAGATGTGGGTTGCAGATGCTCCGCCTGGCCGCGCTGCGCCGCGCGGCGGTGGGTCGGCGGTGGGTCGGCGGGCATCCACGGCCAAAACTCTATGGCGAGGCCCGTAGCCTGCGCGCCCGATCCGATGCCGACCGGTGAACATCCGTCTCCGAGCGCGATACTGGAGCCGTGGAGCCGCTCGCCATCGCCGTCCTCGCCGTGCTGGTGATCGGTGTGGGCGTCGGCGCGTACTTCAGCCGCCTCCCTCCCCCGTGGGACGAGATCGGCGGCGAGACGCCGCTCACGCCGAAGGGCACGGATCTGGGGAGCGCTCCGAGCACCTTCGACGACGAGGCCGAACTGCGCGCGGTCGTCGCCCGCAAGCGCGCGCGGCGCCAGGCCGCCGCCGACGGCGTGGAGACCGCCAGCGACCGCTACCGCGCGGCGCAGGCCTCCGGCGAACTCCCGGCCGGCCCACCCTGGGGCCATCTCGACGCCGAGGTGGTCGACGAGGCACGCGCCCTCGTGGCCCGAAAGCGGGCGCGGCTCGAGCGGACCGGCCGCGTGGTCCCGGACGAGCCGGCCGAGCTCGAGCGGCTGCTCGGC
>JAURVW010000221.1 GCA_030655275.1 Solirubrobacteraceae bacterium | reverse complement strand
GATCGGGGCCGGCCGGCGACCACACCGGCCGGCCCCGTTCTCACACTCGCGCTAGCGAGTGAAGTTCAGGACGCGCGGCAGCGTGTACGTCGGCTTGAGCTTGCGCGACGGCGCCGTCGTCGGGACCTTCGAGTAGGCGCGGTAGACGCCGCTCGAGTTGCCCGGCCGGGAGAAGGTGGCCGAGAAGACGCCGAGGGCGTTCGGCTTGACCGTGGCGACCGTCTTGTAGACGCTGCAGGAGATCCGCTCCTGGATCTGCACGGGGCGCTGGCTCACCGCGCGCGGCGCCGTCGTACGACCCCGGAACGTGATCTTGCCTCCGCTGGTCGTCAGCTCCGACACCATCATGCGGCGCGTGAACTTGAGCGCCTTCGTCCGGTCGCCGGAGATGATCGCGTAGTAGCGGGCCTTGCTCGTGCTGCGGATCTTCTTCGCCGGCAGGCTCACCTTCGTGGAGAAGGTGCCGTTGGCCGCGACGGTCGCCGTCCCGACCTTCTTCTTGCCCTCACGCTGGTAGATGGAGGCCGTCGCGCCGACGTAGGAACGCTCGGCGACGCCCTGGACGAGGGTCCTGCTCCCGGAGCGACGGACGTCGAGCAGACGCAGCCGCACCGTCTCGCACTGCAAGGCCCGCTCGGAGAACCCGGAGGCGAAGCGGCTCGGGTCGTTGGCCGGATCGCTCGGGTCGCCCTGCCTGATGAAGGGCGGGTCCGGGGTGGGCGTCGGGGTGCGCGTGGGCGTCGGCGTCGGGACCGGCGTCGGGTCGGTCGTCGGGCCGCAGGCTGCCGCGCCCGCCGACACACGGGCCTGCGCGAGCTCACCGGACAGCACAGGCTGACCGAGCGCCGTCACCGACAGCGCGAGCGCGGTCTCGGTGAGCTGGCCGCCCACGTTGGTCTCGGCCTTGGGCGTGACGACGGCGCGCAACAGACCCGTGGGCAGGTCGATCTGCGTGCCGGAGATGAGCGGCTCGATCGTGCCGTTGAGCCCGGTCAGGATCGAGTCCAGGGTGGTCCCGACCGGCAGGAGGCCGTTGACCGCACCGAGCACGCCGCCCGTCGGCGCCGTGAGGACGTCGTAGAGGCTGCGCTGTCCGCCACCGATGAGCAGGCCGATGACCGAAGCGGGAGCGACCTGCACCGTGATGCTCCGCAGGACGTCGTTGACGCTCACGAGATCGGCCACCGAGAGGGCCGCGGTGTCGAGCGAGATCGCTCTCGCGACGGTGCTCTCGGCATCGATCGGGGTTCCGAGGACGTTCAGGCCCGTCAGGCGCGTGGAGCCCGAGACCACCGCGGCGCCGTCGACGCAGACGGCCGACGCCTGCGCCTGGATCAGGCCCGCCCGTGCGACCGTCGGCAGACTCGCGGAGAGCGCGCCCGGCAGATCGTCGGCGGCGCTCGAGAGGAGCGTGCCCGAGTCCAGACCGCCCACGGTGAGGCCGAGGCCGCCGGTGAGCGGGGCGAGCGCGGTGGTGATCGCCCCGCCGGGGCCGAGCAGCGGCGCGAGCGCCGTGGTGAGCTCGTCCGAGATGCTGTTCGGTCCACTCGTGAGAGGGCCGGTCAGCGAGCCCACGAGCCCGTCGGTGCCGATGTCGAGATCCTCGGCGGTGCTCGTCGCGACCGCTGAGGACTTCGGCGTCACGGCCGTGGTCGCCTCGACCGTCTTCGCGGAGACGAGTCCGAGCAGGCTCAGGTCGAGCACGCCGCTCTCGTAGGAGCACGGCGCGGTCGTCGAACCGGCGTGGTTGGCGGTGACCGAGGCGGCGTTCAGCAGGCTGAGGTGCAGGGCCGTGGCCTCGCAGGTCCCCGGCGCGGGCGCCGCCGCGGCCGTGGCTGCGCCACCTCCGAGCAGGCCGACGCCGGCAACGGCCGAGGTGAGAAGGGCGGCGCCTGCCTGGCGCCGGGTCCGAGAAATATGGGTCATGTCATGCCCCCGCATGGAATGAGGCCGGACGCCAGCGGTGCAACACCGTGGATCCCCGTCCGGGACTCGACTGTGGTCGATTCGCCAACACATCGTGGCCTGGGAGGCCGCGGTTCCCCGTGCAAACGTCTCGCTAGTGGTCGGCTGGTTCTACCACTTGCTTGACGCACGACATGACGGATTGCGGGGCGCTGGCCATATGGGCGTGCGACGAGCCCCCTGGGGGTTTGGATCCCGTCGGAAACGCCCGCCGGCACTGGGGCCTGGACCCCATTTGGGCCCGGCCGCGACGACGCCGACCTGCCGGATCGACGGGGCGCGAATTCATCTGCCCCGTCCAGATGAACGTGCGACTCATCTTCCTGGTGCGTCGGCGGGTCGATCCTCGCGGGGGCCGCCTCCCTGTCGCGACGACCGTCGCGGCCGCCGGACTAGGCGGTCTTGATGTAGCCGAGCGCCGCGGTCTGCGGATGCGTGCGGCGGATGACCCGGTCGGAGCTGTTGCCCTCGATGGAGTGGACGGTGCCGTCGGCGTCGACGGACTCGACGAGACCGATGTGCTCGTCGAACACGATCAGGTCGCCGGGGTTCGGCCTCACGCCGGCACCGTTGTCGACGGCCTTGCCGGTGCGCTTCGCCCACGCGTAGGCAGCGTCGACGCTGCCGAAGCCCTGCCCCTGCTCGCCGAGCGGGGCGCCGGCCGACTTCGCCAGCCAGCTCGTGAAGTACGAGCACCACGGACCGACGCCGGAGCCGGCGGTCGCCGTGCGGTACTCCTTGATCCGCACGCCGTCGTTGGAGCCCATGGGCGCCTCCTTCACGCCGATCTCCTTCTGCGCCAGGGCGACCCTCGTCGCGCCGGTACCGCCGCGCACGCCACTGAGGGGGCGGCTGTTGGTGGCGCC
>JAURVW010000209.1 GCA_030655275.1 Solirubrobacteraceae bacterium | reverse complement strand
AGCTGTCACGGGTCGAAGGCCTGACGATCTACGGCCCGCAGAAGGCCGAGGACCGCGGCCCGCTCGTCGCCTTCTCGCTTGACTACGCGCACCCGCACGACATCTCCGAGATCCTCGCCCGCAAGGGCGTCTGCGTCCGCGCCGGCCAGCACTGCGCCGAGCCGCTCGCCCGCGCCCTCGGCGTCCCTGCGACGACGCGCGCGTCGTTCGCGATCCACACCACCGAAGCCGACATCGACCGCCTGGTCGATGGTCTGGCCGAGGTGGAGCGCATCTTTCGCTAGCCCGCGGGCTCAGGTCGGCGCGGAGCGCGCCGATCATCGGAGCATGCTTCGACGGCCCTCAGCGTTCGCGATCGCCGCGGCGGCCCTGGCTACGACCGCCATCGTCGGGCACCTCCTCTGGTTCGCAGGGACCGACGTCGATGCGGTGGCGTTCGTGATCGCCACCGGGATCGCGCTCGGGCTCGGTTGGGCCTCCCACGCATCGACGGTCTGGTCGGCGGCCGCACGCGCCGCGCTCGCGGCGTGGGGGATCCTCGTCGGCTGGATCGCGATCCTGCTGCTCCTGTCGCCGCTCTTCCCGGTCGACATCACCTTCTCCGATCTCTGGCAGACCGACCGCGACGAGGCTGACTGGTCGATCTCCTCCTGGCTGCTCGTGCAGTTCATCCCGTTCTCGGTGCTGGTGGCGGCGTGCTCTGCACCGTTCGGCGCCGTCGCCTGGGCGTACGGCGCGCTGCCGCGCGAACGCGCGCTTCGGCTCCTGCCGGCGGCCGTCGTCCTGGCGCCCGTGGGCTTCTGGGTGTTCGTCGCCTGGGACGAGGGACCGCTGAGCTTCATGCTCACCCTCGCGGCCTGCGGCTGGCTGGTCTGGGCGCTGCGTCGGTCGCGAACCGCCCGCGCGGCAGCGGCCGCGGGTGGGTCGCCCGGTGGCAGCGACCGCCGTTCCGACCCCACCGCCGAAGAGCCGGTGATCGCGGGCCGATGACCGCAGCGATGCGTCCGAGTCCGAAGACGTTCGCGATCACCGGCATCGTGCTCGTCGTCCTGACCCTGGTCGGCGTCGCGGACGCAGCGCTCGGCGACCGGCTCTCCCCGGACGGGCGGCTCGGCCTGGGACTCTCCGGCCTGCAAGCCGCCGTGATCGGGTGGGCGGCCCTGGGGGCCACGCCTGGGCTCGCTGCCCGCCGGGGCGCGCTCACCGGGGTCCTCGGATTCGTCGTCGCCGGCGCGCTCGCTGTGCTCTCCTTCGCCGTCGCAGGCAATCTCCGTGCGGCAGGGCTCTACGTCGACGATGAGATGCAGGGTTGGCCGGTGGTCGTCGGCGTTGCGGCCGCCCTGATGGTCTTCTTCTCTGCCGCCGCCACCGCGCTCGGCCTCGCCGCCCGCGCCTACACCCGCCTGCCGGACGCCCGCATGATCCGGTACCTGTGGCTCTTCGCGGCGCTCAGCCCGATCCTGCCGATCCTTCCCGACGACATCTACGTCACCCGGCCGTCGACCTGGGACGCCCTGCCCGCGCGTCTCCCCGAGTCGCTGCTCAGCCTCGCCGCACTCGTCTGGCTGGCGCTCCTGCTGCGCGTGACCCGCCACGAACACCGGGCCGCC
>JAURVW010001005.1 GCA_030655275.1 Solirubrobacteraceae bacterium | reverse complement strand
GTTTCTTGTTTCGCTTGGTAGTAGCGCCCTTGCACCAGATGCTGCTGCTCGGTGACGGCAGGGGAATGGCCCTCACCGACAACAACGGTCGATGGCTGATCTGGCAACAGGCGGCCGCTGGAATTGAGCAGGCGCCATGGCTTGGTTATGGATGGAACCAGACACCCTCAGCGCATGCAGCGGGCGTACTGAAATTCCCGGGACCGGGAACCTTCACCAACGCCCACAATGTCATTTTGGACTTGTTGGCGTGGACCGGAATCCCGATCGGAATTGTGCTGGTCGGTACTTGTATTTATTGGCTGGTATCACGCGCCAGCCGAGCAGCGAGACCGGAAACCATCTGTGCCATGGCGGTGGTGATGCCGGTTTTTACCCATAGCCTTGTTGAATATCCATTTGCCTACGGGTTCTTCCTTGTTCCCGTGGGACTATTGATCGGGTTTGTCGAGGCCAGATTGCCCGCTGCACCGGTGCGACAAGTTCGCAAGCAATGGATCTGGATCTGTGCCGCGGTGTGGAGCCTGTCCGGCATGGCAGTTGTCTACGAATATATTCAGATCGAAGAAGACTTCCGGGTAATCCGGTTCGAGAACATGAACATCGGAAGAGTCCCCCAGGGCTATGAGGCACCGAAACTGCATGTACTCACCCATATGGGCGCCATGCTCGACGCGTCTCGATTGCGCCCAACCCCTGGAATGAGCAACGATCAACTAGAAGTCCTGGGGAAAATATCCCACAGGTTTTCCTACGGCGCGCTCGCCCTGCGAAACGCCATTGCCTTAGGCTTGAACGGAAATCCCGAAGCCGCAAGTCGACAAATGGCCGTCATCAAAGCCATGTACGGCAACGCTTACTACGCGGCTGCTGTTTCGGAAATTCGTCAACTGCAGGCCACAAAATATCCCCAACTCGGCGCTGTTCAAACTCCGTGACAAGTACTTTGCGCTTGACTTGGTGGTTGACCTTGATGGCCATTTCAGTGCCATTTCTCAACCCCTTTGCGCCCGGTCCCAGTCCCTACATCGTGCCCTGGTTGGTCGGCGGGACGTGCATAGCGGTGCTCGTAGCCAGCTATAAGCCTGATTCGTGCAGCGCAGTTGTCTGGGGCTGGGTCTGCGCCGCCTTGGTAGGCGCTGTGATGGGCTTGATGCAATACTTCGGTTGGGCCTCAAGCTTGACCCCATGGATCAGCAGTGCGTCAGCTGGCGAAGCCTACGGCAACCTGCGC
>JAURVW010000204.1 GCA_030655275.1 Solirubrobacteraceae bacterium | reverse complement strand
GCCACCATCACCGCCGAGGCGTCGTTCGGGCAGGCGCAGTAGACGACGATCGGGCCGTTCTTCGGATGGGCGCGCAATTCCGGCCCGAGCTCGTCGCCGAGCGAGGCGATCGCGCCCGGGATGCGGCCCTCGCCGCGTGCGGCGTCGGTGCGCACGTCGACGATCAACGGCCGCTCGCCGCGGTCCAGCATCTCGGAGAGCGTGTCGACCGAGACCCGCGCCATGCGCAGCTGCTCGTTGAACTGGTGGCGCTGCCACCACTTGGTCGCGATCACGACGGCGATGCCGATCGCGATCAGCAGCACGCCCCAGCGGCCGAACTCGGCGAGCGCCGCGACGATCTGCTCGATCGCGGTCGAGAACAGCCAGCCGAGCGCGAGCCCGAGGCCGGCCCAGAGCGTCGCGCCGAGCGCGTCGAAGACGAGGAAGGCGCCGCGCGGCAACCGCATCGCGCCGGCGAGCGCGGTCGCGACGGAGGCGAAGCCGGGCACGAACTTCGCGACCAGCAAGGAGCGCGGCCCGAAGCGCGTGAAGATCGATTCGGTCTGGCGCACGCAGCCGTCGGGCGAGAGCGAGATGCGGCACAAGGTGCGCAGCACGCGCCGGCCGCTCCAGTGGCCGATCGTGTACCAGACGGTGTCGGCGATCAGGCAGGCGACGACGGCGGTGCCGAGCAGCGCCGCGATGTCGAGCTCGCCGCGCGCGGCGAGGGCGCCGGTCAGCATCAGCGTCGGGTAGCCGGGCAGCGGCGCGCCGAGTTGCTGGGCGAGGATGTTGACGAACACGACCAGGAGGCCGTAATCGGCGATCAGGCGGATCAGGGTGTCCAACGGATGAGTGCCTGGGTGATGCGGTGCGGCATCGCAGTGTCGCGCCGATCGCAAGGCCGCACAGGCCGTAAGCTCGGGCCATCGCCTCGAAGGAGTACACGCCATGAAAATTCTGCTGCCGGTCGACGGATCCGAGAACGCACTCGAAGCGGTGCACCACGCACTCCGCCTCGTCGCCGAAGGACTGCGGGCGAGCTTCGTGCTCGCCAACGTGCAG
>JAURVW010000203.1 GCA_030655275.1 Solirubrobacteraceae bacterium | reverse complement strand
GATCGTCACCGCCTCGAGGATCGAGAGGTCGAGTCCGGCGTCGCCTCCATGGGCGCGCTGCGGAACGACCGCCCGCACATCGAGGACCTTGATCGCGAGCTCCGGCGGCACGCGCCAGAGACTGCCACGACCGACCGCGTGGTGCGGCCTCAGGCCGCGTGGATCGTGGTGGTCGCCTGCTGCCAGGCGTCCTCGAGGTCCGTCTCGCTGGGGTCGGGACCGGCCTTGCGGGTGATGAAGGCGGCCATCGAGCCCGCGAGCCCGCGGACGAGCTCGAGCTGGTCGTCGCTGAGCGAGGGCACGGCCGAGGACCGCATGCCGCACAGCGTTCCGACGACGCGTCCGTCGTCGAGGACGATCGGCGCCCCGATGTACGCGCCGACGGCCCCATCGGCCGTGGCGGGGATCCTCACCGCGTTCGGATCCGAGGCGGTGTCGGGGATGCGGCCGTCGCTGCGACCGTCGATCACGAACTGGCAGTAGCTGGCGTCGAGGTCGATGGCCTGGCCCGCGGAGAGCTCGAGCCCATCCACGTCGCCGTCGAGATCGCGGAACACGAGGTGCCCGTCGTCGACCTGGGCGAGGAACGCGAGGTCCATGCCGAGCAGCTGACGGGCGGCGCGGAGCATCACCTGGCTGAAGTTGCCGTCCGGAACCGCCGTCGGCTCCGGCGTGGGCGCGATCTCGACCCGGTCGCGACCCGCGGCCTTGGCCCGGTAGAGCGCGGCATCGGCACGCTGGAGCAGGTCGTTCGCCGACTCACCGGGAGCCGACTGCGCGACGCCGATCGAGCAGGTCTGCCCGTCGGGCATCAGGGTGCCGAGACGCTGCGCCAGCCGCTGGGCGTCGACGATCGAGCACTCCGGCAGCACGACCGCGAACTCCTCGCCGCCGTAACGCGCGAGCGTGTCGGTGGCCCGGACCTCGCTGGTCCACCGCGCCACGGCCTCCTTGAGGAGCCGGTCGCCCTGCTGATGGCCGCGGGTGTCGTTGTAGCGCTTGAAGTGGTCGAGATCGATCATCACCGCGCAGAGCGGGAGGTTGCTGCGACTGGCCCTCGCGAGGTCGTCGAGGAGCCGCGCATCGAGGGCGCGACGGTTGTGGGCGCCGGTGAGCGGGTCGGTCCGGGCGACGCTGTCGAGCTCGGCGATCAGCTGCGCGCGATCGATCGCCATCGCGGCGTCGGCCGAGAGCAACGACAGGAGCTCGGTGACGCGCGCCGGAAGGACGTCGATCGGCTCGCTCCAGCCGACGGCGAGGACGGCGGTGGTCTTGCCGTCGTTGACGACCGGATGGAACACGGCGCTGACGGCACCCGTCCGGACGATCAGCTGCCGGTGGACCGCGGGATGGTCCGACGTGTCGCTCACGAAGAACGGCCGGCCGGAGGTGAAGGCCGTGACGGTTCCGGACATCTGGCCGTTGAGTGGCACGGCCAACCCCTCCGCGTCGTCGACCCCGTGTGACGCGGTGCAGGCGAGCTGGTCGCCGGAGTCGTCGAGCTCGAACAGCATCACCGCGCTCGCACCGGCGGACCGGGCAGCGCCGTCGCAGATCGTCTGCCGGGCGCTCTCGAGGTCGGTCTCCGAAGCCAGTCGGTGCGCGATGGCGGCGACGTTCTCGAGGTCCTCGGCGCGCTGGCGGGACTGGGTCTCTGCGGCGCGGAGCTCGGTCACGTCGCGCGCGCGGGCCACGGCGCCGCGCTGCCGTCCGTGTCCGTCGAAGAGTGGCGCGGCGGTCACCATCAGGTGGTGGGGTTCGCCGTCGGCGCCGAGCATCAGCATCGGCGTCTCCTCCACACGCTCGCCGTGCAGCGCACGGTAGAGCGGGATCTCCTCGGCCTCCAGGGGACGTGCTCCGTCCGGGGTCTGCAGGCCGAACGCCTGCGGCCAGTCCTCCGGCGCGAGCCCCTCACGGATCGGGACCAGCGCCTGACGAGCGGCGTCGAAGTCGTGCAGTTGGCCCGTCTCGTCGCAGATGTAGAGATCGGTGGAGAGTTGGTCGACCAGGGCGGCCACGAAGCCGAGCTCCTCGCCGAGACGTCCCTGCAGCGTCTGCTCCTCCTGGCGGCCGATCGCGAGCGCGAGCGTGAGGAACGCGACGATGGCGACGAGCGCCTGCACGAGCATCACGCGCTCGTCGGCCGTGTGCTCGACGAACGGCCCGCGCCCGAGGTAGGTGCAGACGGCCACGACCGCCCAGGTGATGAGCGCGTGGACGGTCGCGACGCGCACGCTGCACCGCAGCCCGACCAGGACGCCGGCCGGGACGACCGCAAAGGCGAGCGGAGCGCCAGCCGTGCCGGAGAAGATGGCCGCGTCGAGGACCGCGACGACCACGAGCAGCACGCCCGCGGCGGCCCGACCGGTCACGGCGGGCGCAAGGCCGGGGCGCGACTCGAAGAGCAGGACGCCGGCCGAGACGATGAGAAAGGTACTGACCGCGTTGCGGAACACCCAGACGGCGCCGCTCACGGGCCACGGTGCATCGGAGATGAGCGACTGCAGGGCGGGCCCGACGGTCGCGCCGACACAGGTGCCGAGCACGGCCGCGACGATCAGGCGGGCGAGGCCCTGAAGCCCTCGCTGCCCGGCGATCGAGCCGGGAAGCTGGGCGAGCACGGCGCAGGTGACGGCGGCCTGCACCACGTTGGCGGCGGAGAAGGACACGGCGAGCGGAAGCGGCGCACCGGTGACGGCGTTTCCGGCGAAGGTGAGCGCGGTCAGCAGTGCGAGGTCGACGGCGAGCCAGGCCGGCCGCCGCCATGACGCGGTGAGCCACAGCACCGCGACGCCGGCCGCGGGCCAGGCGAGCGCGACCTGGGAGCCGTCGAGGCGGGAGGCTCGGCCGAGCCAGACCATCGCCATGTACCCGAGGGCGAACCCCAGGGAGCGCAGCACCTGTCGCCGTGCTGGGACCGGTCGTTGGTCTGGGGCCGAGACGGGCATACCCTCCCGTCGGCATCCGCTCCGAGCGGCTTTCGCCGAATCTGAACGAACCCCGGGAAGATCGGCCGAGCGGCGCCGGATTCTGACCGATCGTCCCCGGCCGAACGACCCATTTCGCCGCTCGCGTGACCCGATCGTGCCAGGACGCGGCCGACCGGCTGGACGGCAGCCGGGGCGAGCTGCGGGCGCGGTGCGCCCGCGGCCGCTCAGCTGGCCGGAACGGTGGCCGGATCGACCACGTACTGCTCGTACTTGCCGGCTCGCGCCGTCGGGACGCGCACGGTGAGGCGCACGCCTTCGGCGGTGTCCTCGCGGACCAGCTCGTCGTCGATCTTGTAGAGCTCCGCCACGACCGCGCCGCCGCTGTGCGGCACGAGCAGGTGGAGCATCTTGACGGTGTTCTCGAACGCCTTCTCGATCGCCTCGGTGAGCTCTTCGAGGCCCTCACCCGTGACGGCCGAGACCTGCACGGCATCGGGATGCAGGATCGTGAGCCCGCGGCGATCGGCCTCGCTGAGGCGGTCGACCTTGTTGAGCACGAGCAGGCGCGGCCGCTCACCCGCGCCGATCTCCTCGAGCACGTTCTCGACGGTGAGGATCGTGCCGGCGCGCATCTCGTCCTCCTCGGAGGCGTCGATCACGTGCAGCACGAGGTCGGCGAGCTTCGTCTCCACGAGCGTGGCCCCGAAGGCGTCGACGAGCTGATGCGGCAGCTTGCGGATGAAACCGACCGTGTCGGTCACGAGGTACGAGCGGCCGCCGAGGCGCGCCGTGCGCGTGGCCGGGTCGAGGGTGTGGAAGAGCTGGTCGCCCGTCGAGATCTCGGCACCCGAGATCGCATGGAGGAGCGTCGACTTGCCGGCGTTGGTGTAGCCGGCGAGCGCGAGCGAGGGCATGTCGGTGCGGTTGCGCTCGGCGCGCATCGTGTCGCGGTGGGCGCCGACCTCCTTGAGGCGGCGACGCAGCTGCGACATGCGCCCGCGGGCCAGTCGACGGTCGGTCTCGATCTGCGTCTCACCAGGGCCACGCGTGCCGACGCCGCCGTCGCCGAGGCGGTCGAGGTGCTGCCACAGGCCGCGCATGCGGGCCATGTTGTACTGCAGCTGCGCGAGCTCGACCTGGAGCTTGCCCTCGGCGGAATGGGCGTGCGAGGCGAAGATGTCGAGGATGAGCGCGGTGCGATCGAGCACGGCCATCTTGAGGCCCTCCTCGAGGTTGCGCTCCTGGCGGGCGGACAGTTCGTCGTCGGTGACGATCACGTTCGCGTCGAGCTCGCGGGCGAGCTTCTTGACCTCGTTCACCTTGCCGGGACCGACGTACGTGTTCGGGTGCTGCCCCTCGCGGCGCTGCACGATCTGGCCGACGACCTCGACACCCGCCGTCTTGAGCAGTTCGCTCAGCTCGGCGAGGTCCTCGTCCTTGACCTGCACGCCCACCATGAGCGCGCGCTGCAGGGCCTTGTCGGCGCGGATCTCGTCGACGGCGTTCGGATCGTGCGCCTCGGCGCGCTCGCGCCGCTTGCGGGCCCGGGCACCTTCGTGGTCGTGATCGTCGTCGTCTTCATCGTCGAACTCGCCCGAGAACCCGTCGGCGTCGTCGCCGGACTCGAGCCGGGCGAGGATCGCGGCCTCGGATTCGGTCAGGTCCTCCGAGGCACTGAAGCCGGAGGGAACGTGCGCGTCGTCGGTCGCGCTGTACGGCGTCGCCGCGGCGTCGCTGTCGAGGTGCTGGGCGACCGTCGGTTCGGTCGCGTCGTCGGGCTGCTGGGACTGCGTGTTCTGTGAATTCACTCACCACCCAGTCTAGGCGCTTCAGCGCCCACCGCGCGACAGACTTCACGGCTGCCTCGCAACCTGCGCGGCAAGGGTCGCGGGCGGTGCGTCGGTGGTCTGCGTGGGACGCGCTCCACCGGTCCGTCGCCGGTGTCATCCTCTCCGGGATGACCGTCCGTTCGAGCGATGTCTCGCCCGCCGCCGCCACCGGCGATCCGCTCGCGCGCCGCCTGGCCGAAGCGACCCTCGCCCTCGTCGACATCCCGTCGCCGTCGTGGGACGAGCAGTCCGCGCTCGACCACTGCGCCGCGCGCCTGACCGCGTCCGGCGTGCCCGTGCGCCGGGGCGCCGAATCCACGCTCGTCTTCGGCCATCTCGCCGCCCCGGCGACGAACCCGGACGCGCCCCTGGTGATCCTCGCCGGGCATCTCGACACCGTTCCCGAGCAGGACAACCTGCCCGGCCGGATCGACGACGGCAAGGTCCACGGCCTCGGCGCGACCGACATGAAGGGCGCCTGCGCCGTGATCGTCGAGCTGCTCTGCGACCTCTGGGCCGACGAGGTCTCGCTGGCCTGCCGCCTCGGCGGCGTCCTCTTCGCCCGCGAGGAGCTGCCCTTCGGCGACTCGGCGCTCACCCCGTTCCTGACCGCCGAGGCCGAGCTGCCGGCCGACGAGCTGCAGGGCGGCGCGCGGGTCACCGAGGCGGCGCTGGCGGTCGTGATGGAGCCGACCTCCGGGCGCGTCCAGGCCGGCTGCCTCGGCAACCTCAACGCGACCGTTCGCTTCACCGGCAAGAGCGCCCACTCGGCGCGGCCGTGGCAGGGCGTCAACGCGCTCGACGCCCTCGGCGAGACCCTCGTGCGGCTGGCGGAGGTGCCCGCGATCGAGCACGAGTTCGCGGGCCTCACCTACTCGGAGGTGATCACGGCGACCAGCGTCCGCGGTGGCGTCGCCCGCAACGTGGTCCCGGGCACCGCCGAGCTCGACGTGAACTACCGCTACCCGCCCGGCATGCCACCGCAGGAGGCCGAGCGCACCATGCGCGGCAATCTCGAGCTCGGCGAGGACCGCGAGGCCGGGGCCGTCGAGATCATCGGCCATGCGCCCTCCGGAGCCGTGACCGTCGATCACCCGCTCGCGCAGCGCCTCATCGCGCTCTCCGGCGAGGAGCCCGAGCCCAAGCAGGCCTGGACGCCGGTCGCCGAGCTGACGATCGCCGGCGTCGATGCCGTGAACTTCGGGCCGGGCGACCCGCCACTCGCCCACCAGGTCGACGAGTACGTACGGATCGACGGCCTCGTCCACGCCTACGAGACCCTAGAGACCCTCCTGCGCGACGGCGCCCCGGAGGCCACACGATGAGCCACGTCCCCCTCCCTTCCGATCACCTGCCGTACGCCGTCAACCCGGCCTTGCGCAACGCGCGCACGTACCCGTTCGGCCGGCTGGTGCACGCCCGCGCCATCGCGACCGAGGCGACCGGCGGCCTGATCGACCTCGGGGTCGGCGAACCGCAGGAGGAGACGCCGGCGTTCATCCGGCAGGCCCTCGTCGACGGCCTCAGCCCGCAGAGCCCCTACCCGACCGCCGTCGGTCAGCCCGCGCTCCGAGAGGCGATCGCGACGTGGGTGCGCGGCCGCTATGGGGTGCGCCTCAATCCGTCGACCCAGATCGTCCCGACGCTCGGCGCCAAGGAGATCGTCTACTCGCTCGCCCAGGGCTTCACCGACCGCGAGGGCTACTCGGTCACGGTCTCGGCCGACGACGGCGGCTTCGACGGCTCCGGCTGGGACTCCGTCGAGTTCGCGCCGCGGCGCACGGTCGCCTTTCCGTCGCCGGCGTATCCGGTCTACGAGATCGGCGCGCGCATGGCCGGCGCCTATCAGGAGAAGCTGCGCCTCACGGAGGCCGGCGGCTGGCTCCCCGACCTCGACCGGATCCACAACTGGGACGAGCTCGCGATCTTCTGGGTGAACTCGCCGCACAACCCGACGGGCGCCGTCGCGACCCTCGAATACCTCGAGCGGGCCGCCGCGCTCTGCCGCCGCCACGGCGTGATCCTGGCCTGCGACGAGGCCTACAGCGAGCTGTGGTTCGAGGGCGACGCACCCGTCAGCGCACTGCAGCTCAGCGACCTCACGGGCGTGCTCGTGATCAACACGCTGAGCAAACGGTCGTCGATGCCGGGGATCCGCAGCGGTTTCGTGGCGGGAGACCCGGCCCTCATCGAGCTCATCCAGCGCTGGCGCCCGAGCGTCGGCACGGCGCCGCAGGCGTTCGTCCAGGCGGCCGCGATCGCCGCCTGGGGCGACGAAGGGCACGTCGAGGAGGCCCGTGCGCGCTACCGCACCAAGCTCGAGGCGCTCCAGCCCGGTCTCGACGCGCTCGGGCTCGTGAACGCCGGCGGCCCCGGCTCGTTCTTCCGGTGGCTGAAGGTGCCACAGGACGCGGGTTGGCTGCGTCCGGAGGAGAAGCCGTCGGCCGCCGTCGCCGAGGTCGCCTGGCGACTCGACGGGCGCATCCCGACCGGCGAGCCGATCGATCCCGAGCGGCCGTGGCCGTCGCAGCCCGCCCGTCGCCCGAGCCTCGCCGCGCACGCGGTCGCGCTGTTGGCGGAGCAGGGCATCGTCGCGGCCCCCGGGTCGTTCTTCGGCGACGACTACGGCGACTACATGCGCGTCGCCCTCGTCCCGACCCTCGATCGCTGCGGGGAGGCGGCCGAGCGCATGGCGCAGGTAGCCTCCCGCGGGTGACCGATCAGGCTTCCTCCACCACCTCCGCCTCGCGCAGCGCCGTCGCGATCGGCCTCGCGACGATCGTCCGCTCGACCGGTGCGGTGCTCGACACCTTCTACCCCGCTCCGGCCCTCGGCGACGACTCCCTGGCCGCGAAGGCCGGGCTCACCGAGACGGGTACCGTGCGCCTCGCGCACGCCAAGGCGTCCGACCTGGGCGGCTCTTCGCTGGCCGGCGCCGTCGGCGCCGACGATGCCCGCGGCGTCGACGTGGTCGCGGTCGCCACGCTCATCACCGACCTCGACGCCGCACCGGTCGATGCACACGACGTGTACCTGCGCCTGCACCTGCTGTCGCACCGCCTCGTCCGCCCGCACGAGCTCAACCTCGACGGGCAGTTCGGCATCCTCCAGAACGTCGTGTGGACGAACCAGGGTCCCTGCGCCGTCGAAGGCTTCGAGGCGACCCGCCTGGCGCTTCGCGCGGCCGGTCGCCCGGTCAACGCGACCTCGATCGACAAGTTCCCGCGGATGACCGACTACGTCGTGCCGTCGGGTGTGCGCATCGGCGACGCCGACCGCGTCCGTCTCGGCGCGCACCTCGCGTCGGGCACCACGGTCATGCACGAGGGCTTCGTGAACTTCAACGCCGGCACGCTCGGCGCCTCGATGGTCGAGGGCCGCATCTCGGCCGGCGTGATCGTCGGCGACGGCACCGACATCGGCGGCGGCGCGTCGATCATGGGCACGCTCTCGGGCGGCGGCAAGGAGGTCATCTCGATCGGTGAGCGCTCCCTCCTCGGCGCCAACTCGGGTCTCGGGATCTCCCTCGGCGACGACTGTGTCGTCGAGGCCGGCCTCTACATCACGTCCGGCACCGTCGTCTCGACCCCGGACGGCTCCACGATCAAGGCCCGCGAGCTCTCCGGCGAGAACGGCATCCTGCTGCGTCGCAACTCGGTCACGGGCGCCGTCGAGGCACACCCGCGCCAGGGCGGCTCCTGGACCGGCCTCAACGCCGCGCTGCACGCCAACTAGGGCTCAGCGCTTCGGGCGCTCGTAGCCCGGAAAACCCGAACCGGCCGGGTGGATGACGACGTCGCCCTCCGCGTAGCCGTCACCCATCGCCGTCAGCAGCGCGTGCGCCTCGGTCTCGATGGCCGAGGCGCTCGCCTTCGTGAGCTTCTCGTAGGGGAAGACGTCGAAGGTCGCGTGATCGGCCTTCTTCCGCGGCGCCGAGATCTTCGTATGGGCGGCCACCATCCCGTCGACGAGCGCGGAGGCGCCGTAGCAGTTCGTCGTGGCGACCATCGCCTGCCGGCGGTCCTCGGCGAGCACGCGGGTGCGGTCGACGTGCGAGATGAGGAGGTTGTCCCACTCGGGCAGCAGACGGACGGGCGCGGGCGTGTCGGCGGGCGGGCGCGGGGCGTCGGGGAGGTCGTAGAGCAGCTCGCCGCCCGGGCCCGTGAAGCAAACGAGCTCGTCGCCGAGCGTGTCGAACACGGGTTTCAGCCTGGTGAGTCCGCTCCACTGCTGGGCGTCCTTCACGGTCGCCGGGCCGAACGCAGCGAGGTAGCGCCGGATGATCTCCTCGAGCGGGTAGGGCTGCTCGGGGGCATCGAGCCACTCGTCGAGGAGCGCGTAGACCACGGCGCCACCCACGCCCCAGATCCCCCGCGGTGGGAGCTGGACGACCGACTGGTGCAGGCGCGGCAGCTGAGCGAGGTGCTCGCGAGGCAGGTCGGGCCAGCGCGCGGCGAGGCGATCGCCGAGCTCCTTCGGCTTCTTTGGCCCCTCGGCGAGCGCCTCGAGGGTGAGCGCACCGGCCTCGACGAGATCGATGCCAGGCAGATGCTTGCTGCGCACCGATCGGTACTCGCGATCGAGCGGCGGCTGGACTGGCCCGCGCAGGCCGAGGGCGTCGCGCGCCGTGACGAGGTGCACCGTGCTGCGCATCAACAGCAGCCGCACGACCGAGCGATCCTCGAGGGCGGCCGCCAGATCGGCGAACGCGAAGCCCTCCACGCGGCTCCAGAGGCCCGGGTACGCGGTCGTCGGCTCCTGGCTCTGGAGGCCGACGAGCCGCTCCGTCACCGCCTGGAGTGAGTCGGTGGTGCGCTCGAGGAGGTGCTGTCGAGCCAGCGTCGCCCGGTTGAGCTCCGCGAGGGTGATCGGCTCGGCGTCAGTGGCAGCCGCCGACCCTGCCGCGCGTGGCGGACTCACGCAGCACCCCTGCGGTCGGGGTAGCCGGTGCCGGGCTCGTGGAACACGGTGTCGCCGCCGGCGTAGCCCCTGCCCATCGCGGTGAGCAAGCCCTCCCCCTCGGCGGCGATGGCTCCTTGCGTGCGCTTCGTGAGCGTCTCGAACGGCCAGACGTCGATCACGCCGCCGGCTTTCCCCTTCGAGGTCTTCACCGCCGCGACGATCCGACCGCCCGCGAGCACCGACGATGCGTAGATCCCGTTCACCGAGAGCAGGGCCGCGCGGCGGTCCGGGTCGACGACACGCCCACGGTCGGCGTGCATCATCAGCATGCTGTCCCACTCGGGCAGGATCCGCACGGGCGCAGGCGTGTCCGGAGCCGGGCGGGGTGCGTCCGGCAGATCGAAGAGTTCGGCCTCGCCCGGGCCGGTGAATCGAAGCAGCTCGTCGCGGTCGGCCAGCGCGGCAAAGGTCGTGGCGAAGCCGACGAGTCCGCTCCAGCGCTCGAAGTCGTCGACGGTCGCCGGGCCGGCCGCCGCGAGGTAGCGCCGGACGGCCTCGTCGCGCGGCATCGGGTCCAGCGGCGCGCCGACGAACTCGGTCAGGAGCGCGTAGGTCGTCTGCAGGCTCTCTCCCCACACGCCTCGCGGCGGGACCTGCACGAGCGGGAGCCGGAGCCGCGCAACGGTGAGCAGCATCTTCTGCGGTTCCGCTGGCCAGCGGTCGCCGAGCAGCACCTCGAGGTCCTTTGCCGATCGCGGCGCCTCCCAGAGCAGGTCGGTGACGTACGCGTCGAGGTCCGTGAGGTCGACAGCGAGGAGCGTTCGCGCCCGAGATGGGAGGAACTGGCGCTCGTAGACCTCCTGCAGCAGCGGGCGCAGCCCGCGAGCGTCGGTCGCGCTGACCAGGTGGACCGTCGCCCGCATCAGCGTGAGCCGCACCGTCCATCGATCGGTCATCAGCGCCGACAGCTCGTCGAAGTCGAAGTCGCGGATCCGCGACCACAGCCCCGTGAACGCCGGGTTCGGGACCTGGCTCTGCAGCCCGACGAGCCGCTCGATCACCTCGAGCGCGGTGTCACCGGTGCGCTCGAGCAGGTGCTGACGCGCGAGCGTCGCGCGCCCCAGCTCCTCGAGCGTGATGGTTTGCGTCGCGCCCACGATCCCATCCTGGCGAACATTGCGGCCGAAAACAGTCCTAAAGGGCGCCGGGGGTGGCCTTGGAGGGCTGCTGAGGCTGCGCAGCCGGCTCGGAGGCCTGCTCGTTCTCCAGCTGCTCCTCACATCGTTTCCGGCGGGCGTCCATCCAGAACGAGAGCCCCCAGAGCGCGATCACGACC
>JAURVW010000200.1 GCA_030655275.1 Solirubrobacteraceae bacterium | reverse complement strand
CGAGGAATGGCCGCAGGCCGCCGCCATGGGCCTGTCGATCGACCCGAACAATCCGCTGTACGCCAACGCGGCGTCGGCTGCGCCGGCCACCGCCGCCGCCGGCCTGCTGGCCGCCGATGCCCTGGCCGAGCAGGAAGTGCTGCGCCAGATGGCCATTGCCAGCGGCGAAGATCTCAGCTTCGACGACCTCGATCACGGCAAGACCGCCTTGCCGCAATCGGCCGCCGCGCCGGTGGACGACAACACGCTCGACTTTGACCTGGGCAGCCTCAGTTTCGACGAGCCGCCGCCACCGACGGTGGTCGAGCCGGTGCACGGCAACGACATGGATTTCACCAGCGAGCCGATCGTCGCCCCGGTACTGGCCAACGATCTGCCGGCCGAAGAAGAGACCTTCGACCTGTCGTTCGACATGGACTTCGACAAGCCGGCGGCAACGCCCGCGCCGGTGGCCGCACCAGCGCTGCAATCGCTCGACAATATCCACCTCGATCTGGCCAATCCGGACCTGCCGTCGGACGTCAACACCATCGATTTGAGCGACTCCTTCGATCTGCCGGCCTTGCCAGGCTCGCCCGAGAGCGACGCCATGGCCTTCCCGGCGGTGGCCGCCACCGGCGCCTATTCGGAAAACGCGCCGCTGGTCAATCCGCTCGACGACCTAGACGCCATGAGCTTCGATCTGCCGACCACGCCGTCGGCGCCGAACCTGACCAAGGCGCCGGAAACGGTGATCGCGCCGATGCTCGAGGACGACCCGTTCGCGCTGCCGGACTTCACCCAGACCGCGTCGCCCGCGATGGGCGGCGCCAGCGATCTGCCGGAACTGGCGTTCGCCACGCCGGATGCGCCGACGATGGTGCCCGACTTCGCCGCGCCGACGCCGGCCTACACCAGCGCGCCGCACTTCGACA
This sequence comes from Solirubrobacteraceae bacterium, assembly GCA_030655275.1. Taxonomy (GTDB): domain Bacteria; phylum Actinomycetota; class Thermoleophilia; order Solirubrobacterales; family Solirubrobacteraceae; genus JAGIBJ01. The sequence continues at coordinate 183 of JAURVW010000200.1, read as the reverse complement.
TGTCCGGCATCGACCTCGATCTGCCGACCGAATCGACCCAGCTGTCCGATTTCGCGCCGCCCGTGGCGGAGGCGCTGCCGTCGGCCGAACTGTCGGCCGCGCACATGGAAATGGAGACCAAGCTCGATCTGGCGATCGCCTACCAGGAGATCGGCGACAAGGAAGGCGCGCGCGAACTGCTCG
>JAURVW010000199.1 GCA_030655275.1 Solirubrobacteraceae bacterium | reverse complement strand
GCCGAGCGCGGCGGGGCCACGCCGCGCGCACCACTTCCAGGAGGAGCACCCATGTCGAGGCTCGACGGACACTGCCTGTGCGGCAACGTCACCTACACGGTCGACGGCGAGGACCCGATCATGACCGGGATCTGCCACTGCCGGGACTGCCAGCGGTCCTCCGGCTCGGCGTACTCGATCATCGCGGCGGTCGACAAGGCCGACTTCCACGTCTAGGGCGACTCGCTCAAGGTGTTCGACACCCAGGGCGACGACCGCGGCGCCCCGGCGCACCGGAACTTCTGCTCCAACTGCGGCTCGCCGCTGTTCTCCGTCCTCGGCGACGCCGACGACATCGTCTGGATCAAGGCCGGCACGATGATCGACGCCTCGTGGCTCGAGCCCGAGCTAGAGGCCTGGACGACGTCGTCGCAGCCCTGGGCCCGCGAGGCCCAGGAGCGCGACACCCGCGGCTACTTCCCGCGGGGCCTCGACACCGACTGAGGGCCGGCGCGCGCACGCCCGACGGCCCGTGGGTCCGGCCGTGCGGCCGGCGCGCACGCCGTCCGGCGCGTCGCCTCCTACCGCCTGATCCGCCCGTCCCCCGTTGGAGGAGCGGACAGCGGTGGTCGGCCGGGCGACCCTCGAGACGCAACAATGGACGAGATGCTCGATCCCGAGCGCCCCGGCGGCGATCCCGGAGGACCGGATCGCCCGGCCGACGGGCTGCCCGAGGACGTCGCCCGCTTCGTGCAGGACGTCGAGGGTGCGCTCGACGTGCCCCAGGCGGCCCGGCGCCTCAGCCTCGCCGGCGTCCGGGCGCAGATCGACGTCACGGACGCCGGGCTCTCCGTCACGCTGCTCCTGGACCGGTTCCCGCCGGCCGTGCGGATCGGTCGCGCGCAGGACCGGCCGACGGTCCGCCTGCAGATCGACGCGGCGGGCCTCGACACGATGCTCGCCGAGGGATCCCACCTGCCCTTGGCGATCCTCTCCGGCGACGTGGTCTTCGAGGGCTCGGCGCGAAAGCAGCTGCGCGTTATTCCCATCCTACGCGCCGCCGCCTCCGAGGCCCGCGA
>JAURVW010001002.1 GCA_030655275.1 Solirubrobacteraceae bacterium | reverse complement strand
GCTCGTCGAGAAGCGCAGTGTCGGGCAGCGCCACGTGTCGCTGCTCTCGCGCCGGGCCGCCGACATCACCGCACTCGTCGAGGACGGGGTCGTCCCCGCCGACCTCAGGCTGCCACGGAACTGAAGTCCGACTCCGGAACTGGGGCGCGACAGTGAGATGGTCGGCACGGTGCGGCGTGAGGTGAGACACGGTGTCCACCCGCCTTCACCCGGCCGATCGGAATCTCGCATACCAATAGGCCCCCGTCGCATCGGGAAGCACCGTTTTGCAGGCGACCTACCACCTGGCTACGGGGCCGTAAGGATGGGCAGGCCCCCCGGCGCCCGGAAGCACTATTCTTCCGCGCCATGCTCGGCACGGTCTCGAACAAGTTCCACGTGGCGCGCATCATGACGCGCGCCGGCGTGGTCGGATCGACGGTCGGCCGCCCCGACCGCGGCGTCCGCGCGATTCGCGCGCTCGGTGACTGGGGCACCAGCCCGGCCGGCGCTTTCACGGCCGCCGCGATCCGCTCGCCCAACTCGATCGCGGTCATCGACGAGCGCGGCCAGCTCACCTACCGCGACATCCACCAGCGCACCAACGCGCTCGCCCATCACTGGGCGAGTCAGGGCATCGGCGTCGACGACATCGTCGCGCTCATGGCTCGCAACCACCGCGGCTTCGTCGACGCGACCGTCGCGCTCGCCAAGCTCGGCGCGCACGTCCTCCTCCTGAACACGATGTTCGCCGGCCCGCAGATCGACGCCGTCTGCGCCCGCGAGAACGTGAAGCTCATCGTCCACGACGAGGAGTTCAGCGACCTCTTCGACGACATCGCCTACGAGGCTCCGCGTGAGCTCTCCTGGGTCGACGACGAGAGCGCGCCCCACGACTTCCCGACGCTCGGCGGCATCATCGTCGGCGCGAACGAGGACGACCACACGGCGCCGGCGAAGTCGGGCCGCCAGATCATCCTCACCTCGGGCACCACCGGCATGCCGAAGGGCGCCCAGCGTCCCTCGCCGAAGAGCATCGAGCCGATCGCGGCCTTCCTCGAGCGGATCCCGTATCGCTCGGGCGACTCCTGGATGATCGCCGCCCCGATCTTCCACGCGTGGGGCTTCCTGAACTGGGTGCTCACCACGGCGCTCAGCGGCTCGACGGTCGTCCGCCGCCGCTTCGACCCGGAAGGCACCCTCGACTGGATCGCGCGCTACCGCTGCGAGAACCTCGTCGTCGTCCCCGTGATGCTCCAGCGCATCGTCGAACTCGGTCCGGAGGTCATCAACCGCTACGACCTCTCCTCGCTCAAGGTGATCGCCGTCTCCGGCTCCGCGCTCCCGGGCGATCTGGCCGGCCGCGCCATGGACCTCTTCGGTGACGTCGTCTACAACCTCTACGGCTCGACCGAGGTCGCGATCGCCACGATCGCTACCCCGCAGGACCTGCGCGAGGCCCCCGGCACCGCCGGCAAGCCGACCCGCTGGACCGACCTCAAGATCCTCGACGACCACGGTCGCGAGGTCCCGCAGGGCGAAGTCGGACGCATCTTCATCCGCTCCGGCCTCTCCTTCGAGGGCTACACGGGCGGCGCCGACAAGGAACGCATCAACGGCCTCCTCTCCAGCGGCGACGTCGGCCACCTCGACGAGGCCGGTCGCCTCTTCATCGACGGACGCGACGACGACATGATCATCACGGGCGGCGAGAACGTCTTCCCCCGCGAGATCGAGGATCTCCTCGCCGACCACTCCTCGATCGAGGAGGCGTCCGTGATCGGCGTCGACGACGAGCGCTGGGGCCAGAAGCTCAAGGCGTTCGTCGTGCTGCGCACCGGCGAGACGATCGATGCCCAGGGCGTCAAGGACCACGTCAAGGCGCATCTCGCCGGCTACAAGGTCCCACGCGAGGTCGTCTTCCTCGAGGCCCTGCCGCGCAACGCCACCGGCAAGGTCCTCAAGCGCGAACTCGGCACCGAGTAGCGTCCTGTCGATGGAAGCAGAGCCAGGCCGTTTCGAGCTCGGAGCGCTGCATCTCGCCACCGGTGAGGGCACGCGCGCCGAGCTGACCGTGGCCGTCGAGCCCGTGAAGATCGGCACCGAGGAGTACACGATCGGCGAGGTGCCGGTGATCCTCGACGTCGCCCGCATGATCGGTGGGGGCTACAGCCTCCGCCTGCGCGCCGACGCCGGCGTCTCGGGCACCTGCCTGCGGTGCCTCGACCAGATCACGCTCGACCGCACGATCGACATCCGCGAGATCGACCGTCCGGCCGACGAGGACGAGGAGGAGGACGCCGTCGGCGGCCCCGACGACCTCGTCAGCCCGTACGTCGAGGGCGACATCCTCGCGCTGGCCGACTGGCTCCGCGACACGCTCGTGCTCGAGCTGCCGGCCACGATGGCACCGCCCGTCAACGAGGACGACGACCGCTGCACGCAGTGCAAGCGCACCCTCTTCGACCTCGGCGCTCCCGAGCCCAGCACGGAACCCGTCGCCGACCCGCGGTGGGCCAAGCTCGCCGAGCTGAAACTCGAAGAGAAGCCCAGCGAGAACTGATCGCTGGCGCGCGGCGGCCGTCGCGTCGCTGGCCGTCCCTCGCGTCGGGCTTCGTCGGCCGTCCGTCGCGTCGCCTGGCGTCGGCCGTCGTCGACGGCGGGCGCTAACCGATTGACCCCTGCGGCAGATGGAGCGGGGAGAGGGGCTCGTCGCTGAAGACGGGGCCCTCGGGGCTGAAGGCGAGTCCGGCGTCGTGGGCTTCGGCGATGGCCCAGTCCATCCCGGAGCGCAGCTGGTTGAGGTGTACGGTCGCGCCGGGCGGGACGGCGCCGAGCGCAGCGCGCAGGGCGAGACGGCCAGCCTCCTCGTCGCGGGCGACCGCGAGCCGGATCACGCCGCCGTTGCGCACGACGGCCGCGTCCCGGCCGCAGAGGTGGACGCGGTCGCCCTGAGCCGCCATGAGGTCCACGTCGGCGCCGTAGACGGCTCCGCGGGCCTCGAGGCCCAGTGCGTCGAGGATGGGAGCGGCGTCGTGGGGCGAGCACTCCTCGGTGCCGGGCGCGACGCCCACGGCCCGCGGGCGGAGGATCCCGCCGGCGGAGACGGTGGGGTGGAGCGACAGCCCGAGCGCCGTGTAGCGGCGGACGGCCTTCGGATCGGTGGAGGAGAGCACGAGACGCTGCACGCCGGGCTCGGCGCCGGGGAAGTCCGTGAGCATCGATCGCAGGATCCCGCGCCCCTGCTCGGCCTCCGCGACGGCCGCCCACGCGAGCAGCACGATGGGGCCCAGTTGCCTGGTGACGGCCAGTCCGACGAGCTGGCCCGAGGGGGTTTCGGCCACGGCGCTGCTGGGGTGGGCATCGCGCATGAAGTGCTCGGCGCGGGCCCGGATCCGGTCGGGGGTGCGGTCGTCGCCGGGCCCGAAAGCCTCGAGCGTGACGCGGATCATCGCGGCGACATCGGAGGGAAGGGCAGGGCGAACCTCAAAACCTGCGTGGTTTCTGTACCCTGAATCGGCCATGGCCGTACCAAAGCAGAAACAGTCCCACAGCCGATCGACCAAGCGTCGTTCGCAGCACAAGGCTGCGAATCCCGGCACCCAGGGCTGCCCCGCCTGCGGCGAGCCGCGTCTCCCGCACCGCGTGTGCAAGAACTGCGGTAGCTACAACGGCCGCACGGTCGTCAACACCAACGGCTGATCGTGTCGGTCACGGTCGCCGTTGACGCGACCGGGGCCGATCTCGGACCTGCCGAGGTCGCCAGGGGCGCCGCACAGGCGGCGCACGGCGGCCTGAAGGTCCTGCTCTTCGGTCCTGCGGCGCCTCTCGAAGAGGCGCTCTCCGAATTTCCCTCCGCCGATGTGGAGGTCGTCGACGCTCCGGTGTCCATCGCGAAGGAGGCCGACCCGGCCCGCGCGGTGCGGCAGCACCCGTATGCCTCGATCGTCCAGGCCGTCCGCGCCGTCAAGGACGGCGACGCCGACGCCTTCGTCGCCGCCGGGGCCACGGGCGCGGCCCTCGCCGCCGGCATGAGCCTGCTCGGCCGGGCCGACGGCATCCGCCGCCCGGCCATCGCCGCGCAGATCCCCCTGCCCGAGAAGGCCGTGACGCTCCTCGACATGGGCGCCAACGTGAGCGTCCGGCCCGAGCATCTCGAGCAGTTCGCCTTCATGGGGCGGGCGTTCTCCCAGGCCGTCGTCGGGATCGAGCATCCGCGCGTCGCGCTGCTCTCCAACGGCGAGGAGTCCATCAGCGGCACCGACCTCGTCCGCGAGGTGCACGTCCGACTCTCCAGCCATGAGGGTCTCGGCTTCATCGGCAACATCGACGGCGCGTCGATCCCGGCCGGCGTGGCCGACGTCGTCGTGACCGACGGCTTCACCGGCAACATCGCCCTGAAGGCGATGGAGGGCGTGAGCACCGAGCTGTTCCACCTCATCCGCGGCACGATCGAGGCCTCGAGCCGCGGCAAGGCCGGCGGCCTGCTCCTGCGCGGGCCACTCCGCGGCCTGCGCGACATGCTCGATCCCGAGCTCCAGGGCGGTGCCTACCTGCTGGGTCTCGGAGCCCTCGGCGTGATCGCGCACGGCCGCTTCACCGAGCTGGGCTTCGAGAACGCCGTCGCCCGCGCCGGCCGCGCGGTCGAGGCCGACCTGCTCGGCCTCACGCTGAACTCCCTCCAAAGTGCAGGGGCCCTGCACGTTCGCCGCAAGCGGACCGCACCGGCGGATACCGTGGTCGTCAATGACGCGTGACGACGTACTCACCCTGGTGCGCGAGCACCTCGCCGACGAACTCGACATCGACGAGTCGTCGATCGCCGAGGACTCGCGGTTCAAGGAAGATCTCGGGGCCGACTCGCTGGACCTCTACACGCTCACGCAGGAGCTCGAGGACACCTACGGCGTGAAGATCCCGGAAGAGGAGGCGCTCGACCTCGTGACGGTCGGTCTCTCCGTGGACTACGTCTACGCCCGAGCGGGCTCCGCGCCGCTCGCAGACCGCTGAACGAGCTCAGCACCCTCCTGAACGGACTGCCGGCGGATCTCCGACGGCAGGTGTTCACGCACGCCTCGTGGTCGGCCCGCCGCCACGACACGTACGCGCGCCTCGCCTTTCTCGGCGACGCCGTGCTGGAGTTGGCGATCACGTCGCACCTGTACCCGCGGCTCGAGGCCGAGCGGTACGGCGAGGGGCGCCTCTCGAAGATCCGCGCCCAGACCGTCTGCGCCGCCTCGTGCGAGGCCGTCGCGATCCGCATGGGCGTGCCGGACGAGCTCCGCAAGGCGGCGCCGCCGGAAGCCGGCCCGGCCGAGGCGGTCTTCACCGAACGCGTGCTCTCCTCGATCACCGAGGCGATCATCGGCGCCTGCTTCACCATGCACGGCTACGACATCGTCGCCAGCGCGGTCGTCCAGGCGTTCGAGCCCGAGCTCGCCGAGGCGCTCACGCACCCCGTCGATCACAAGTCGGCCCTGCAGGAGCGACTCGCGCAGAGTCAGCGGCTCGTGGAGTACGAGCTGCTCGGCCGCAAGGGACAGGAGCACGAGCCCACCTTCGAGGTCGCCGCGAAGATCGGCGGCAAGCGCGTCGCCACCGGCGAAGGACGCACGAAGAAGGCCGCCGAGCAGGATGCCGCGCTCGCGGCGCTGCAGGCGATCGACGCCCAGCTCCTGGGGTGATCCGCGGTGCACGTCCGCGAGATGACCATCAAGGGCTTCAAGTCCTTCCCTGACCGCACCAAACTCGAGTTCGGCCCGGGCGTCTCCGTGATCGTCGGGCCGAACGGTTCCGGCAAGAGCAACGTGACCGATGCGATCCTCTGGGTGCTCGGCGAGCAGTCGCCCGCCGCCGTCCGCGGTCGCACCATGCAGGACGTGATCTTCGCCGGCGGGCACGGCGTGCAGGCGCGATCCGCCGCCGAGGTCGAGCTCATCCTCGACAACAGCGACGGCGGAGTGCCGGTGCCGTTCTCGGAGATCTCCGTCTCGCGGCGGATCACCCGCGAAGGCGAGGGCGAGTACCGGCTCAACGGCGCGAAGTGTCGTCTGTCCGACGTGATGGAGCTCCTCTCCGACACGGGCCTCGGCAAGGAGATGCACTCGGTCATCTCGCAGGGGCGCGTCGAGGCGATCGTCACGAGCAAGCCACGCGATCGCCGCCTGCTCCTGGAGGAGGCGGCCGGGCTCGGCAAGCACCGCCGCCGTCGCCGGGCAGCTCAGCGCAAGCTCGAGCGTGCGGAGTCCAACCTCGCCCGCGTGCTCGACATCGAGCAGGCCTCTCGCAAGCGCCTCGGGCCGCTCCGGCGCCAGGCCGAGGCCGCCGAGCTGCGGGCCCGGCTCGAGCGCCAGCTCGCCGAGGCCCGGTGGGAGCTACTCGGCGAGGAGGTGCGCGTCCGTACCGCCGAGGCCGCCGAGGCGAGTGAGGCCGTCACCCGGCTCCGCGCCCAGCGCACCGAACTCGACGAGCAGCTGAAGGCGGTGGCCGTGCGCCGCGAGGAGCTCAAGCGCCGCTCGCGCCAGGCCATCGCCGCCCAGGGCGCCGGATCCCAGAACCTCCGGCACACGGACGACGGCTTCAAGA
>JAURVW010000198.1 GCA_030655275.1 Solirubrobacteraceae bacterium | reverse complement strand
GATCCGTCGCCCCGACGGTGTCCGCGCCGGCTGGTGGGTCCTCGCCCAACTCGCGGCCCGCCTCGGCGACCGCACCGCGCTCCACACCGCCGGCATGGCGTACGGAGAGGTCGTCACCGACGTCTCCTTCTACGCCGGCATCACGCTCGACGACATCGGCGGCAAGGGCGTGCGCTGGCAGGAGGGCCCGGCCGCGCAGAGCTGGCCGAAGGGCACCACCAACCTCGCCGCGACGGCCGAGCCGACCGCCGTACCGTCCGCAAACGGCACGCTGCGCCTCGCGCGCGCCGGCTCCATGTGGCGTGGGGCGGAGGTCTCGGCCTCCCCGGCGCTGCGCTTCCTCGTGCCGAGCGCCGACGCCCGTCTGTCGCCCGCCGACGCCCAGCGCCTCGGCCTCACCGAGGGCAGCCCGGCCACGCTCGTGGTCGACGGCGTCGAGTCGAGCTTCACCACCCGCCTGGACTCGCGCGTCGCTGCGGGCACGGTCGTCGCCCAGGCCGGCGTGCCCGGCGGCGGTGCCGACGAGCTGCCGCTCGGCCCGGTCGAGGTGCGCTCCGCATGACGTCTGCGTCCGACCTCCTGCAGCTGCCGCTCGCCGAGACGTTCGTCGTCGAGACGTGGTGGGTGCAGATCATCAAGGCGCTGATCATCTCGGTCGCCGCCTTCTCGCTCGTCCCGGCCGCCGTGACGATCGAGCGCAAGCTCCTCGGCCGCTTCCAGCACCGGTACGGCCCGAACCGCGCCGGCCCGTACGGCGCCCTGCAGGCCGGCGCCGACATCCTCAAGCTGCTCGGCAAGGAGAACTTCCGCCCGTCGACCTCGGCCGGGTTCCTCTTCTACCTCGCGCCGATCCTGTCGGTCGTGGGTGCGCTCGTCACCTTCGCGGTGATCCCGCTCGGCGAGGTCGTGGAGATCTTCGGTCAGCCCGTGGGCCTCTACGGGATGGACGTCGGCATCGGCGTGCTCTTCGTCTTCGCGACCGGCGCCTTCGCCTTCTACGGCGTGGTGCTCGGCGGGTTCGCGTCCGGCTCGAAGTACTCCTACCTCGGCGCCATGCGCGCCGCGGCGCAGCTGATCTCCTACGAGATCGCCATGGGGCTCTCGCTCCTGGGGATCATCATGATCACGGGCAGCCTGTCGCTCGTCGACATCGTCGAGTACCAGCAGGAGCACTCCTGGTTCATCGGCAGCCAGATCGTCGGCTTCCTGATCTTCACGATCGCCGTGATGGCCGAGAGCAACCGCGCGCCGTTCGACCTCATCGAGGCCGACTCCGAGATCGTCGCCGGCTTCATGACCGAGTACGGCGGCGGTGGCTTCGCCAGCTACTACGCGGCCGAGTACTTCCACATGATCACCGCCGGCGCCCTCGGCACCACGCTCTTCCTCGGCGGCTGGGCCATCCCGTTCTGGCCCGGCGCACCCGACTGGATCGCGCCGATCGTCGTCGTGGTCAAGACCTTCCTGTTCGTCGCGTTCTTCGTCTGGGTGCGCGCGACGCTCCCGCGCCTGCGGTACGACCAGCTGATGTCGTTCGGCTGGAAGATCCTGCTGCCGCTCGCGACCGTCAACGCGCTCGTGACCGCCATCCTCGTGGTCGCCCTGTGAGCCGCTCCGCCGCCACCCAGCGCCCCGTCTTCACCAAGGGAGCGCCCGCATGACCCCGGTGCCCGACCACGACAGCTACTTCATCGAGCGCGGCCCGGACCCCGGCGGTGTCGGGGCGGTCGGCCGTGCCTTCGGCGAGACGCTCCGCGGCCTCAAGACCACCTTCGGCCGCCTGGTCGAGGGCCCGACGACCGTGCAGTACCCCGAGGAGAAGATCCCGGTGTACCCGCGGTTCCGTGGGCGCCACCGCCTGCACCGCTTCGAGGACACGGGCCTGGAGAAGTGCGTCGGCTGCTCGCTGTGCGCTGCGGCCTGCCCGGCCGACTGCATCCGCGTCGTCGCCGCCGAGAACACCCCGGACCACCGCGTCTCCGGCGGCGAGCGCTACGCCGCCGTCTACGAGATCAACATGAGCCGCTGCATCTTCTGCGGCTACTGCGAGCTGGCCTGCCCGTTCGACGCGATCACCATGGGCAACGACTTCGAGCTCGCCGACTACAACCGCTCGGACCTCATCTTCACCAAGGAGATGCTGCTCGCCGAGCCCCTCGAACGCACCCCGCTTCGGGCCGACGGCGAGTAACGCGCGATGACGGAAGTCCTCTTCTTCGTATTCGCGGTGCTCGCGATCGGGTCGGCGATCGGCGTGATCGCGATGCGCAACCCCTTCAGCAGCGTGCTGATGCTCGTCGTGCACCTCGTCGCGCTGGCGATGCTCTTCCTGCTGCTCCACGCCGAGTTCGTCGCCGTCGCGCAGATCGTCGTCTACGCCGGCGCCGTCATGGTGCTCTACGTCTTCGTCTCCGCCTACGTGGGGGAGGAGGGTGAGACCTGGACCAGCGGCGGCCGCGTGCAGCGCATCCTGGCCTTTCTGCTTGCCGGCTCGATCGCCGCGGCCCTCCTGATCGCCGTCCTCGGCGCGGGCCTGCGCGGCCTCGCCGACGCCGACGAGCTGCCCACCCTGCAGGCCAGCTTCGGCGGCCCCGCCGAGATCGGCGAGCTGCTGCTCACCCGTTACCTGCTGGCCTTCGAGGCCGCCTCGCTCCTGCTGCTCGCCTCCGCCGTCGGCGCCGTGCTCCTCGCGCGCCGTCGCCCGGGCGGGATCCCGGAAGGTCCGCGGGTCGTGTCGGTCAAGGAGCTGCTCAGCAGCGCCGGCACCGGCTCGATGACCGAGGGCACGCGCGGCCCGATCGCCGCCCGCGGCATGGAGGCCGACCGCCTCGCCGAGAAGCGCGTCGCCGAGCACAACGCCCGCAAGGCCCGCGACGCCGAGCTCGCCGCGGCCAAGCAGGCATCGGCCACCGCCGATGCCGACGCCCCGGAGGGATCCGCGTGAGCGTCACCTGGTACCTCGCGCTCAGCGCGATCCTCTTCGCCCTCGGCCTGTTCGGCGTCTTCGTGCGCCGCAACCCGCTCGTGCTGCTGCTCTGCCTCGAGATGCTGCTCGGCTCCGCCAACCTCGCCCTCCTCGCGTTCGACCGCTACCACGGCCAGAACGACGGCTCGATCCTCGCGATCATCGTGATGGTCGTCGCAGCCTGTGAGGTCACCGTCGGCCTCGGCATCGTCGTCGCCATGCACCGCCGCGGCCAGCCGATCGACGTCGACAAGACCCGGGAGCTCCACGGATGACCTCCACCGTCGGCACCCTCGCCTGGCTCGTACTGCTGCTGCCGCTCGCCGGCAGCCTCACGATCGCCCTCCTCTTCCGTCAGCTCTCCGGCCGCGCGGCCGGAGCGATCGCGACGACCGTCCTGTTCGGCAGCTTCGCGCTGACGCTCGCCACCCTCGTCGCCCTCCAGGGGCTGCCCGAGGAGGAGCGTCAGGTCACCGCGTCGCTGTGGGACTACGCCGTCACGTCGGGCCTCGACGTGAAGCTCTCGCTCCTGGTCGACCCGCTCAGCATCATCATGATGCTCGTCGTCACCGGCGTCTCGTCTCTGATCCATCTGTACGCGACCGCCTACATGGTGAGCGACAAGGGCTACAACCGGTTCTTCTCTTACCTGAACCTGTTCGTCTTCTCGATGCTGGTGCTCGTCCTCGCGGGCAACCTGGTGCTGCTGATCGTCGGCTGGGGCCTCGTCGGCATGGCCTCGTACCTGCTGATCTCCTTCTGGTACCGCCGCAAGACCGCCACCTCGGCCGGCATCAAGGCGTTCCTGATCAACGTGCTCGGCGACGTCGGCATCGTGCTCGGCTCGTTCCTGCTGCTCCGCCACGCGGGCACGGTCGACTTCCTCACGCTCTTCGAGCGCGCGCCGGAGGCCTTCGCCGGCCAGACGGGCGACCTCACCTGGGGCCTCGTCCTGATCCTCGTCGGCGCCTTCGCGAAATCGGCCCAGTTCCCGCTCCACACCTGGCTCCCGGACGCGATGGAGGGCCCGACCCCGGTCTCCGCCCTCATCCACGCCGCGACCATGGTCACGGCCGGCGTCTACCTGATCGCCCGCCTGCACCCGCTCTTCGAACTGGCCGACACGGCCGCCGCGATCGGCGTGATCATCGGCACCATCACCCTCGTGATGGCCGCGACGATGGCCATCGTCCAGACCGACCTCAAGCGGATCATCGCCTACTCGACGATG
>JAURVW010000193.1 GCA_030655275.1 Solirubrobacteraceae bacterium | reverse complement strand
CGCTGGCCACGGCCGATCGGGATCATGGCGTCGATCGCCTTGATGCCGGTCTGGAGCGGCTCCTCGACGGGCTGGCGCTCGATGATGCCCGGCGCCTTGAACTCGAGCGGACGGGTGCCATCGGAGACGATGTCGCCCTTGCCGTCGAGCGGGTTGCCGAGCGGGTCGACGATGCGGCCGAGGAAGCCGTCGCCGACCGGGATGTCGAGCAGCTTGCCCGTACGGGTGACGGTGTCGCCTTCGACGATCTTCTGCCAGTCGCCGAAGAGCACGGCGCCGACGTTGTCGGACTCGAGGTTGAGTGCCAGGGCGGTGACGCCGTGCGGCAGCTCGAGCATCTCGAACGACATGCAGTTCTCGATGCCGTGGATGCGGGCGATACCGTCGGCGACGGAGAGAACCGTGCCGACCTCGGTCAGCTCGGCGGAGCCGGCGTCGAGGCCTTCGATGCGGCTTCTGAGGATCGAGGTGATCTCGTCAGGCTTGATCTGCATGATCGGGAGAGGTCTCCTGTGGACAGCTGGCTACGCGCCGGTCGCGACCTGGCGACGCAGGCGCTCCAGCCGAGTACGGATAGAGGCGTCGAGAATCTGGTTCCCGACGCGAAGGATGAGCCCGCCGATGATCTCGGGCTCGACGACGGCGTTCAGCCGGACCTTGCGGCCCGTCTGATCGCCGATGCGAGCGCCGAGGCTCTCGGCCTGAGCAGGGTCGAGCGGGATCGCCGAGGTGATCTGGACGGGCAGGAGCCCCTCGTGATCCTCGGTGATGCGATCGAAGATGCGCCGCATACGCATGACTGCGGGCATGCGGTGCTTCTCGATCAGGAGGTTGAGGAAGTTCCCCAGGACGGGGTCGATCCCCTCCACCGCGCGGGCGAGCCCGTCGGTCTTCTCCTTGCTGGAGAAGTACGGCGAGAAGAAGAACACCTGGAGCTCACGGTTGCCCGCAAGCTCATCCGCGAACTGCCCAAGCTGTTCGCGGATGACAGCGACCTTGTCCTGCTGCTCTGCGACCTCGTGGAGAGACCGCGCGTAGACCTCGGCAAGCGCTTCCATGAACTAGTTCTTGTTCCGGTCGCCGAGGGCCGAGAAGTCGAGCTCGCCGAGGGCTTCGTCGACCAGGCGCTGCTGGTCGTCGCCCGTGAGCGTGCGTCGGGTGATCTTCTCGGTGGCCGTGACGGTCAGGTCAGCGACCTCCTTGCGGAGATCCTGCTTGGCCTTGGCCGTCGCCTGCTCGATGTCGCGGCGAGCCGCGTCGAGCTGGTTCTCGCGCTCCTCCTTGGCCTTTGCATGCGACTCCGCCACCTGGGCGTCGCCGGTCTGCTTGGCCTTCGTGAGGATCTCGTCGGCCTGCGCACGCGCCTCGGTGAGGCGAGCGCGGTAGTCGACGAGAAGCTGGTCGGCTTCCGAACGGGTCTGCTCAGCGTGGGAGATCGAGTCCTCGATCGCCTTCTGGCGGATGTCCAGGGCCTCGGAGATACGGGGGAACGCGAGCTTCTTGAGGATCACCAGGGTGATCCCGAAGGCGAGCAGCGTCCACAGCATCAGCCCGACATTGGGCGTGACGAGGAAGTTCCCGCCCTCTGGCTCGGCACCCTCGGCCGCGAGGACCAGGGTGGATGTGATCGTCGTGAACGCCATAGGCCTAGAGGAAGAAGGCGATGAGGCCGAAGATGAAGGCGTAGAAGACGATGGCCTCGGTGAGGGCGAAGCCCAGCCACTGGATCGAGGTGATCTCGTCCTTCATCTCGGGCTGACGAGTCACGGACTCGATGACCTTGCCGAAGATGAAGCCGACGCCGATGCCCGGTCCGATGGTGCCGAGGCCGGCGCCGATGCCGAGGGCGATCGCCTTGCCGGCGGTCTCGCCGTAGGCCGCTGCCGTCTCGGCGTCGACAGCCTGGGCGAGGGTGGTGATGGTGGTCAGATCCACGGGGTAGCTCCTAGGGAGGTGACGGGAAAGGTCAGTGGTGGTCCGAGACGGCTTCGCCAAGGTAAATGCTGGCGAGCGTCGCGAAGATGAAGGCCTGGAGTGTTGCGACCAGGCCGATCTCGAACAGGAAGAAGACGATGGCGACCGGAACGGTGATCACGTTGAGGGCTGCGAGCCCGAGGATCACCGAGAGTCCACCGCCCATAAAGAGGATCAGGAGGTGGCCGGCGAGGATGTTCGCGAAGAGACGCACGGAGAGCGAGACGACGCGCACGAACTGCGAGATGATCTCGACCGGGACGATCAGGATCAGGAGCGGTCCGGAGCTGCCGGCCGGGATCCAGCCCTTCACGTAGTTGACGGGGCCCTTGGCCTTGACGCCGACGACGTGGTAGCTGATCCACACGATGAGCGTGAGGACGATCGGCACGGAGATGTTGGCCGTCGCCGCGTAGAGCGCGAAGGACGGGATCTCGAGGCCGAAGAGGTCGAACTTGTGGGCCGTGTTGGTCGGCAGCGGGATGTAGCCGATCATGTTCGAGAACCAGATGAACAGGAAGAGCGTCCCGATGAAGGGGAACCAGGTCGTGGACATCTTGCGGTCCATGTTGACCTCGGTGATGTTCACCTTCATGACCTGGTAGACGGTCTCGACGGCCGTCTGCACCTTGTTGGGCTTCTGGGCCATCCGGTTGGCGACGAAGAGCATCGTGCCGATCGTGAGCAGCGCGGCGATGAAGAGGTACATCACGGCCTTGTTGATCGAGAGGTCGATCCCGGCGACATGGATGTCGATCCAGGGCGCGAGGTAGAACTCGTTGACCGGCTTGAACTCGTCGTTACGACCCGCGCTCGGCGCGAGCGCCGAGATCAGGCCCATGAGCGCGATGACCACGCCCAGGCCGCCGAAGATCTTGACGGACTTCTTCATGAAACTGGGCTCGCCTGGTGCGTCGGTCGCGAAACGAGTTTCACGACGAAGGAACTGGTGAAGAGGACGACGCAGAGGAGCGCGGCCGAGAGGCCGGTCCGGTCGTCCGTCGAGATGCCGACCACGATCAGCACGCCGGCGAGGAGCCAGCCGCGACCGATGAGTGAGCCGGTGAGGATGCCCGCGAGCTTGCCGGGGCTGTCACTGCCCATCGACTTCGCCTTGCGGTCCGTCCACTCGCCGATACCGCGCCAGAGGATCCAGATCGCCGCAGCCGTGAGCCAACCGACGAGCGGAAGGCCGGTGGCGACGAAGACCGGGAGCGCCACGGCGAGCAGCACCAGATCGAGGTTTCGGAAGAGGGCGGTCACGAGGATCCTCGAGCGGCGCAGGAATTGGTCCCTGGCCGTCGACGGGGTCAACAGTACCGAACCGCGGAGAGCTAGTGACACCTTGTGACAAATTGTACTTAGGCCCGTGTTCTGGCGCTTTTCGGGACCTCGACCGGTCCGGTGACGCCCCCTCGGACCGGATTGCCCATTCCGCCCGATGGGCGCAGGGGAACCGGACAGAACCGCTCGCCTCCGCCGGGACCCGGGAGCGCGACCTCGTGGCAGACGGCACGCGCGAGCCGTTCACACCTGGCGCGCCAACCCGGGGCCGCGGCGAGCTGCAGCCGGGCTGCGGCGGCCGTCTCGGGCGCCCCACGAGGGGGCGCCGCGGGACGGCGCCGGACCTACTCGTCGAGCGGAACGAAGTCGCGCTTGCGCGCGCCGCACACGGGGCAGACCCAGTTGTCCGGGATGTCGTCGAACGGGGTCCCCGGATCGACACCGCCGTCGGGGTCGCCCTCCTCCGGGTCGTAGATCATCCCGCAGGGCTCGCAGATCCACTTCTGGGTAAGGGGGTCGCTCATCCGCGGGATCGTAGCGACGCGGGCGTCGATGCGGCTGGCCCGGCGCGCCCATCCCGCCGGGGCCGGGGCCGCGGTGGATTCCGGGCGACCTCCGCCGGTCGATCGAAGCCTGGGAGGCTTGGGTGACGAGGGTCTCACGCGCGTTCGGGAACCGCCGGAATCGGGTTAGGATGCCGCGCAGTGCGAACACCTCCAACCAACACCCAGCTCGGGCAGGACAGCAGACGCGAGACCACCGAGCGCCGGATCCTGGAGAGCGCCGCGGAACTGATCGCGAGCGGGATCGCCTGGAACGCGCTCGGCATCCGGCAGATCGCCGAGCGCGCGGAGATCTCGCGCACGGCCTTCTACGACTTCTTCGCGAGCAAGAACGAGGTGCTCGAACACCTCATCACGGGGCTGCACGACGACCTCGCCACCTTTCTCACCGAGGACGCCGATGACGGGCGCACGCTCCTCGATCTGGTGCACCTGCGCACGGCGCTCGCGCGACTTGCGGCGTACAGCGCCCACAACGGCGCCGTCTACCTCGCCTTTCTCGACGCCACCGGCGACGATCCTCGGCTCGGCAGTCTGTTCGACGAACTCGCGGAGGTCTACGCCGGCATGCTCGTCACGCCGATCGAAGCCGCGCGCGAGTCCCAGCCCGGCGCCCCGCAGACGCCGGATGCCGCGGAGCTCGCCCGGGTGCTCCTCGCGATGACCGAACGCACGATGCTCCTGCTGCTGCGCCCCTCCGAGCCCGCCATCGACCGCGAGGAGCGCCTCGAGGCGCTCGCGCAGGTCTGGGAACGGGCCGTCTACGGGGCCGCGGTCCCTTCCTGAACCTCGCCGCGCGGCCTGGTCGGGGGCCCGCCCATGCGGACCCGGACCCGCCGGCCGTCGCGTTCGAACTTCAGGATCTCGAGCACGTAGACGACGAAGGCCGAGGCGGCCACGGCGATGAGCAGCAGCACGCCCATGAGGATCGCCCACCCCGTGTGGAGGTTGCCGCCGTTGTCGGAGTAGGGCACGAACCGCATCGCGATCGCGAGCGCGGCCATGCCGAAGGTCCACGCGTAGAGGACGAGGACCGTGCGACGGGTCGAGAACCCGACGCGATCGAGGCGGTGGTGGAAGTGCTCGCGGTCGGCGCCGTAGACGGGCTGGCGGTACTTGAGTCGCTTCAGCACCACGAAGGCGGTGTCGAGCACCGGCACGGCCAGGATCACGAACGGGAAGACGAGCGCCAGGACAGCCTGCGACTTCACGGCGCCGATCACGGCGGCACAGCCGAGCAGGAGCCCGAGGAGATTGGCGCCCGCATCGCCCATGTAGATCGAGGCCGGCGGGAAGTTGAAGACGAGAAAGCCGAAGGCGGCGCCGGCCGTGATGGCACTGAGCGTGCCGGCCTCCACGCGACCGAGGTCGAAGGCGACCACGGCGAACGCGACGGCAGCGATGCCCGACACGCCCCCGGCGAGGCCGTCGATCCCGTCGGAGAAGTTGACGATGTTCATGACGGCCACGAGGCCGAGCACCGTGAGCGGGCCACCCCACCACCCGAACCGGATGGCGCCGAGGAACGGGATGGTCACGTTCTCGACGATCACCCCGCCGTTGACGGCGATCACCGCCGCCAGGATCTGCCCCACGAGCTTGACCCCCGGCAGGAGGTCGAAGCGGTCGTCGAGGGCGCCGACGATCGTGATCACGATCGCCGCCTCCATGATCGCGGAGAGCTCGCCCGAGAACGGCGCGAGCGCGATGAAGGTGGCCGCAAGGACACCGACGAGCATCGCGATGCCGCCCAGGAGCGGCACGCCGCCCGCGGCCAGGCCGCGGGCGCGCGGGATGTCGACGGCCTTCACGGTGCGGGCGAAGGCCCCCGCGAGCGGGGTGAGGGCGGCGGTCGCCCCGAAGGCGACCAGGCCGGCCAGGAGCGCGTCGGTGTGCGCGCTCACCGGGCCGGCCGATGGTCGGCCCTCAGGCTCACACGACCTGCTCGGTGCGCAGACCCTCGTAGAGCGGGTAGCGATCGGCGATGGCGCGGACCTTGCCGGCCAGCTCGTCCTTGCGGGACTCGAACTCGGGGGTGAGCGCGATGCCGATGATCTCGCCGATCTCCTCGAAGTCGGGCACCTGCAGGCCGCGGGTCGCGAGGGCCGGCGTGCCGACGCGCAGGCCGGACGTGACCATCGGCGGACGCGGGTCGAACGGGACCGCGTTGCGGTTGACGGTGATGCCGATCTCGTGGAGGCGGTCCTCGGCCTGCTGGCCGTCGAGCTCGGA
>JAURVW010000160.1 GCA_030655275.1 Solirubrobacteraceae bacterium | reverse complement strand
CCCGAGGTGGTCCACTTCGACGTCTTCTGCGTCGCGAACGAGACGATCGAGTCGGCCGTGCACTGCGTGGAGATCTTCTTCAGGGCGTCCTTGCCGGCCTGGTTCGTCTCACGGTCGAGGATCGTCTTGAGCGCCGGGTAGGACTCGATGAAGCCATTCACCGCGTAGCCGATGACGGCCGTAAGCACGGTGCCGTCGGCCGTCTTCATGACCGCGCCGAGGTCGGCCGGCGGAGCGCCCGCGAAGGCACCCTTGAGGTTGACGTCCGGAGCGTAGGACGGCCCGAGCTCGGCGGCGGAGGCCGCGGCGCCGCCACCCTGGGAGTAGCCGTAGAGGCCGACCGCGGAGCTGCTCGTCACCGAGGCGCCGGGCACGTCGAGCGCGGCGCGGGCCGCGTCGAGCATCGCGTGGCCCTGGTCGAGGCGGTTGACGTACGTGTGGACGCGGTTCGTGGTGCCGAGGCCGACGTAGTCGGTCACGACGACCGCAACGCCCTTGTTGAGGAGGTTGTTGATGCTCGGGATCTCGTACCCGATCGAGATGCCACCGGGGCTGCCGCCGATGAAGCCGGCCTCCAGGCTCTTCGACGGGGCGCAGGTGTCGCCCTGGCCCTGGGTGCCTTCGGCGTACGCCACGAGTGGGCGGGGGCCGGAGCCGGAGTACTTGGCCGACGGCTCGATGTAGGTGCCGGTGACGGCGACGGCGTTGCCGCTGGAATCGGTCGACCGGTACATGATGCGCGTCGCCTTGCCGGGGGTGGCGTTGAGCTTCTGCGACTCGGTGCGGACGAGGTCGCCGTTCTGGCCGGGAACGCTCGAGGGCGGGGTGTAGAAGTCGGCGGCGGCCGCGGGGCCGGCACCGAGGCCGAGCGCCATGAGCGCAGCGGCCGTCGTCGCGAAGAGCGACGGGGAGAGGGTCTTGGACATGAGCTTCCTCAGCGTGTGGACGAGCGACGGCTACCGGGACAAGGTGACGGCCGTCACGGTTGATTATCCACGCCGGGGCGCCGCGCGCAACCCCAAATTTGAAGCTGCCCTCAATTCTCCGTGTCGTTGCCCCGGTGGGCCGCCCGGCGAGACCCGAAATCGGTGCGTCTGCGCGCCCCGCAGACCACGGGTCGTCGAACGCGAACGCGCCCGATCCTTGGATAATCGGACCGCGGTCCGTTTAGCGTGCCATAGTGATAGTTGCGCTAGCAACCATTCTTGCCGGCGACTGCTCAACCACCTCCCCGACCCACCCAGGGAACTCTCATGGACGTCATCCTCGTCATCGGCCGCGTGCTCTTCGCCGCCATCTTCATCGCCTCGGGCATCGCCCACTTCAGGCAGGCCGACGCCATGGCCGGCTACGCCGCCCACAAGGGTGCGCCGGGCGGCAAGGCCGGCGTGCTCTTCTCGGGCGTCGTGTTCCTCCTCGGTGGTCTCTCGATCGCGCTCGGCATCTACCCGGACCTCGGCGCGCTCGTGATCGCCGCCGCGCTGATCCCGGTCTCGTACTTCATGCACGCCTTCTGGAAGGAGACCGACCCGATGGCCGCCCAGGCCGAGAACGCCTCCTTCATGAAGAACGTCGCCCTCATCGGTGCCGCACTCGTCTTCTTCGCGGTGTTCCAGCAGTACGGCGTCGACGCGGGCGTGATCAGCGACCCGCT
>JAURVW010000159.1 GCA_030655275.1 Solirubrobacteraceae bacterium | reverse complement strand
CGTGCGCGCCGCCTACGAATGGGAGCCGACCGCCGTCCTCGACGTCCCGGATGCGGCGATCCTGGGCATCGAGGCCCCGCTCTGGGCGGAGACCACGCGGACACTGAGCGACGTCGAGCGGCTGGTGTTCCCCCGCGCAGCTGCGCAGGCCGAGATCGGCTGGTCTCCGAAGACTGCGCCTGAGCGGAATTGGGAGTCTTTCCGCGGCAGGCTCGGCACCCTGGCACCCCTGTGGAAGGCTGAGGGGGTCGATTTCCACCCCGCAGCCGAGATTCCCTGGAGCGAACGTTGAGCATCCATTCCTCCTCGACCGGGTCGCTGGTCATCCACTCGGCCCGCATCGTGGACGAGGGCGAGATCGCCGAAGACGGATGGGTCCGGGTCGAGGACGGCGTGGTCGTCGACCGTGGTTCCGGCGACGATTGGACGCCGGCCGATCAGGTGATCGACGCGGCGGAGACCGCCGGAGCGGGAGCCGTTCTCACGCCCGGGTTCGTCGACATCCACGGCCATGGCGGCGCCGGCGCCGCCTACGACGACGGGGTGGAGGCGATCCGTACCGGGCGCGCCCTGCACCGGTCTCACGGCACGACCCGCGCCGTGATCTCGCTCGTGACCGCACCCCTCGACGACCTCGCCCGCAGCGTCGGCATGATCGCCGACCTGATGGAGACGGATGCCGACATCCTCGGCTCGCACCTGGAGGGGCCCTTCCTCGATCCGGGCCATCACGGCGCACACGAGCCCTCACTGTTGCGCACCCCCGAGGCCGACGATGTCGCGCGCCTGCTGGAAGCGGGCCGCGGCACGATCCGTCAGGTCACGATCGCCCCGGAACTGCCCGGCGGGCTCGACGCGATCCGACAGATCGTCGCCGCCGGTTCCGCCGCTGCCGTCGGCCACACCGACGCAGACGCCGCAATGGCGGTCGCCGCGTTCGAGGCCGGCGCCTCGATCCTCACCCACGCCTTCAACGCGATGCCCGGGATCCACCATCGCGCTCCCGGTCCGGTGCTCGCCGCCGCCGCAGACCACCGCGTGGTGCTCGAGGCGATCGCCGACGACGTGCATCTCGATCCGCA
>JAURVW010000156.1 GCA_030655275.1 Solirubrobacteraceae bacterium | reverse complement strand
ATGCAGGCCGACATGGCCGCCGCACAGGAGGCGCTCGGTCGCGAGGTCATCGAGGTCTCCGCCGGTGGCGGCGCCGTGAAGATCAGCATCACGGGCGATCTCGTGGTGAAGGCCGTCGCCGTCGACCCCGAGGCGATCGACCCGGACGAGCCCGAGCTGCTGAACGACCTGCTCGTCGCCGCGATCAACCAGGCCGTCACCCAGGCGCAGGCCAGCGCCGCCGCCAAGATGGAAGCGGCGGGCGGCGAGCTCGGCGCGATGGGCAAGAGTCTCGGGATCCCGGGCCTCTAGCCCGACCACCATGTTCGCCCCGCCGATCCAACGGTTGATCGCGGAGTTCGCGAAGCTGCCGGGCATCGGCCAGCGGACGGCTCAGCGCCTGGCGCTCCACGTCCTGCGTGGCAGCGACGAGCACGCCTCCCAGCTCGCCTCGGCGATCGCCGAGGTGAAGGCGCAGATCCGTCCCTGCCAGATCTGCTTCAACCTGGCTGATCAGCCCACCTGTCACATCTGCCGCGACGCCCGGCGGGATGACAGCGTCATCTGCGTCGTGGAAGATCCCGCGGACGTGATCTCCATGGAGCGCACCCACGAGTTCCACGGGCGGTATCACGTCCTCGGTGGCTCGCTCTCGCCGCTCGACGGCGTCGACCCCGAGGATCTCCGGCTTCCGGAGCTCTTCCGCCGCCTCCGCGACGGCCAGGTGGGCGAGCTCATCGTGGCCACGAACCCGACGACCTCCGGTGAAGCGACCGCCCTCCATGTGGCCCGCGAGGTCCGCGAGCTCGCGCCGTCGGTCCGCGTCACCCGCCTCGCCGCCGGGCTCTCCGTTGGCGCCGATCTCGAGTACACCGACGAGGTCACGCTCGGCCGGGCGCTGCTCGGGCGGCGGGAGCTCTAGCCGGAGCCGTCATGGCCGGACGCAACGGCAGCCGCGACGACCGCGGCCTCACGCGCGACGAGCAGCGCCTACGCGAGCGGGAGGCCCGCGAGCGCGCCCGCGAGCGACGGCAGGAGCGCAACGACGAGCGCTCGCTCGAGCGTCGTGCCCGCG
>JAURVW010000155.1 GCA_030655275.1 Solirubrobacteraceae bacterium | reverse complement strand
GATCGGCCGCGCCGTCAAGGGTTCCCTGAAGACCGTCCGTGGTGACGATCTCGGGTCGCTGCCGATCAAGGCGCTCATCGAGCGCAACCCCGGCGTCGACTTCTCCGAGACCGTCGACCTCATCATGGGTTGCGCCTTCGGTGAAGCCGAGACCGGCTACAACATCGGCCGCAACGCCGGCATCCTCGGCGGTCTCCCGTTCGAGGTCCCCGGCGTCACCGTCAACCGGTTCTGCGCGTCGTCGCTGCAGGCCATCCGCAACGCGTACCACGCGATCGTGGCAGGCGAGGGCGACCAGTACATCGCCGCCGGCGTCGAGGCCGTGTCCCGCACCGTGCAGGGCGGCCAGTGGGAGTTCCACCCGAAGCTCAACGGCTCCGAGGGTTCGATCACCAACGTCTACATCCCGATGGGTCTCACCGCCGAGAACGTCGCCGAGCGCTACGGCGTCACGCGCGACGAGCAGGACGAGTGGGCCGCCATCTCCCAGCAGCGCGCCGTCGCCGCCCAGGAGTCCGGTCACTTCGACGCCGAGATCGTCGGCGTCACCGTCGCCGCCCACCAGGACGTCGACAAGGAGGGCAACACCATCGACGTGCCCGAGACCGTCGTCACGAAGGACGACGGCCCGCGCGCCGGCACCACGAAGGAAGGCCTCGCCAACCTGCGCCCGGCCTTCAAGCCGGACGGCACCGTCACGGCCGGCAACGCCTGCCCGCTCAACGACGGCGCAGCCGCGACGCTCATCATGAGCTCCGACAAGGCCGAGAAGCTCGGCCTCACCCCGCGCGCCCGCATCATCGCGACGTCCGTCGCCGGTCTCGATCCCGAGTACATGGGTGTCGGCCCGATCCCGGCCATCCAGAAGCTCCTCGCCGCCACCGGCAAGAAGATCGAGGACATCGACATCGTCGAGATCAACGAGGCCTTCGCCGCGCAGATTGTTCCGTCGATGAAGGAGCTCGGCATCTCCAAGGAGCAGCTGAACCCGTTCGGCGGCGCCATCGCCCTGGGTCACCCGTTCGGCATGACCGGTGCTCGCATCATGACCACCCTCATCAACGGTCTCGAGAAGACCGGCGGCAAGTACGGCATCGAGTCGATGTGCGTCGCCGGAGGCCTCGGCATGGCGGTCCTCGTCGAGCGCATCTAGCACTCACCAGCCTCACCTGAAGCTCGTGGAGGGCGCCTCGGCTTCGGCCGGGGCGCCCTTCGTCGTTCTACCGGCGGCGGCTCCAGCGATCGACGACCACGATCGCGGCGTCGATCAGGAACGTGTAACCGACGAAGGCGGCCGCCACGCCGAGGGCGGGGACGAAGAGCTGCTGACGGTCCGTGACGAAGAAGATGAGGGCGAGACCAAGGGCGAAGAGCCCGATCCAGCCCTTGATCTTCCACCGCCTGCCCAAGGGCTCTCCGGCGTACCAAGCCCAGCTCAGCGTGAGCTCGAGCCACAGGAGGAAGGCGCCGACGACGGCCAGCGCGGCATAGGCGACGTATCGCCCGGCAGCCCTCGGCCAGCCGCGCGGCCCTGAGCGGGCAGGCCGCCCGCCACGGACGACCAGCCGCTCACGTTCCATCACGCGCCGTCGCTCGACGCCGCGCACG
>JAURVW010000150.1 GCA_030655275.1 Solirubrobacteraceae bacterium | reverse complement strand
AGAATCGGTCACGGGCACCGACGCATCGGGACCTGACGTCGCCCGTCGTCTCGCCACCCGGTACCCAGCGATTCCAGATCGACCCGAGAATCAGGCGTTTCGGGGCCGTCTCGCCACCTGGGCGCGCCGACGAGCACCCGTCCAGCCCGCCCAATTGACGGAGTGATGCATACCCGTTCACTCCGCCGCCAAGCCCCCGCGTCGCACCTGTCACGCCCCTTCCACGCCGTCTTGAGGCAGCCGCGAGACCGCCGCGACGACGAGGATCTCCACCTGACTCCGCCCGAACACCCGCCAAATCGCAAACGGACCGTGGTCCTCTGGGCTGAGAGCCCCCTGGACCACGGTCCGATTGCGATTCGGGGCTGGTTTGCTGGGTGGTCGGTGACGTTCGTGGGGTCGGCGCAACGTCGCAGGGAGGTCGCAGAGCACGCCCAACCACGGGCGCCGCGCACGAAGGCGAGCTAAGGTCGAGTGATCGCCATCACAAGCACTGACGAAGGCCGCCGATGACCACGCAACAGTCCCTCGAAGCGCTGCTCACCGCCCGCACCTCCGCGGGTGAAGACGTGCCGCCGCCCGCGGCCTTCGTGGCCGCCGCCACCGAGACCGACGACTCCGCCCGCGAGCGCGCCGCAGCCGATCCCGTCGGCTTCTGGGGCGAGCAGGCGAAGGACCTCCTCGACTGGACCCGTCCCTGGGACGAGACCCTCGACGAGTCGAACGCCCCCTTCTACCGCTGGTTCAAGGGCGGCGGTATCAACGCTTCGACGAACGCCCTCGACCGCCACGTCGCCGCTGGCCGCGGCGACAAGGTCGCCTTCCACTGGGCGGGTGAGGAGGGTGAGACGCGTGACGTCACCTACGCCGAGCTGCTCGACACCACCGAGCGCCTGGCGAACGTGCTGCGCTCGCGCGGGATCGGTCAGGGCGACGTCGTCGGGATCTTCCTGCCGATGGTGCCCGAGGTCGCGGCCGCGATGCTCGCCTGCGCTCGGATCGGCGCGATCCACAACGTCGTCTTCGGTGGCTTCTCGGTCGAGTCGGTCGCCGAGCGCATGGAGGTCTCCTCGGCCAAGGCCCTCATCACCGCCGCCGGCGCGCGCCGCAAGGGCAAGTTCGCCGAGACCAAGAAGCAGCTCGATCCACTCCTGGAGGACTCGACGATCGAGACCGTGATCGTCGTGCCGATCGCGGGCGACACGCCGCTGCAGGCGCCGATGAAGGAGGGCCGCGACCTCGACTTCACCGAGGCGATCGCCGCCGCCGACCCGCACTGCGAGCCGGCCGACACCGATGCCGAGACGCCCCTCTTCATCCTCTACTCGAGCGGCTCGACGGCCAAGCCGAAGGGCATCCTCCACGGCACCGGCGGCTACCTCACCGGCGTCGCCTGGACCTTCCGCCACCAGTTCGATTTCAAGGACGACGACGTCTACTTCTGCTCGGCGGACGTCGGCTGGGTGACCGGCCACTCCTACATGGTCTACGGCCCGCTGGTCAACGGCGCGACGAGCGTGATGTACGAAGGCGCCCCGGACTATCCGCACAAGGGCATCTGGTGGGAGCTCATCGAGCGCCACAAGGCGACGATCTTCTACACCGCGCCGACGGCGATCCGCGCCTGCATGAAGTGGGGCGCCGAGCTCATCGGGGAGCACGACCTCTCGAGCCTGCGACTGCTCGGCACGGTCGGCGAGCCGATCAACCCGAAGGCGTGGCACTGGTACTCCGAGGTCGTCGGCGGCGGTCGCTGCCCGATCGTCGACACGTGGTGGCAGACCGAGACCGGCCACACGATGGTCACCACGCTTCCCGGCGTCGACGATGCCCGCCCCGGCTCGTGCGGTCGCCCGTTGCCGGGCGTGTCGATCGAGGTCGTCGACGAGGACGGCAAACCGGTCGAGGCCGGCACCCAGGGTCTGCTCACGGTCACGAAGCCGTGGCCCGGGATGCTCCAGACCCTCCACGGCGACGACGACCGCTACGTCTCCACGTACTTCGAGAAGTTCGGCAAGGACCGCTACTTCGTGGGCGACTTCGCGCGGCTGGATCCCGACGGCTACCTCTGGGTGATCGGCCGCGCCGACGACGTGATCAAGGTGAGCGGTCACCGCCTCTCGACGGCCGAGGTCGAGTCGGCGCTGGTGAGCCATCCGGCGGTCGCCGAGGCAGCCGTCGTCGGCATGCACGACGACGACACCGGCCAGGCGATCGTCGCGTTCGTGACCATCGACGGCGCCGCCGAGGAGGCCGGCCGCGACCAGGACGAGCTCATCGCCGACCTGCGCGAGCACGTCGCCGGACGCATCGGCAAGCTCGCCCGGCCGAAGGCCATCCACTTCACGCCGGATCTCCCGAAGACACGCTCCGGCAAGATCATGCGCCGCATCCTGCGCAACCTCGTCGAGGGCAAGGATCTCGGCGACACGTCGACCCTCAAGGACCCGGCGATCGTCGACGAGATCGCCGCGCAGGTGCGCGACTAGCGCTCAGCCGGCGCGGTCGGCGGCGGCCTTCGTGGCCGCCGCGACGATCGCCGCCTGTGCCGCCTCACGCACGAGCGGCACGAAGACGTTGGGGCGCGGGGTCGCGAAGCCGCGCGCCTCCGCCTCGGTGAAGCCCACCTCGAGGCGATGGGCCTGCTTGGCCCGCCACTCGCGCAGGTTGAGCGCCTCGAGCTCGGCCGGCGCGGTGAGGGCGTCGAAGGAGAGCCCGTCGATCGCGGCCATCTCGGCGGCGAGCCGCGCGAGGTGGCACTCGACGAGCTCGAACACCGAGCCGCCCACGCCGACGATGAGCGTGTCGATCAGCGGCCCGCCCTGGAACTCGAAACGGGAGGGACTGTCGAGGGTCTCGAGGATGCGTCCGTCGGTGAGCTGCGTGGTCGCGGCCGCCGTCGAGAGCTCGCCCGCGGCGGTGGCGGTGAGCACGACGGAGCCCTGCCCGTCCGACCAGGCGCCGGCGATCGTGCGCGCCCCGTCGTCGCCGGTCTGGCCCGAGTCTTCGAACCACGCGAGATGGCTGAGGCCCATGGCGCGGGCCTCGCTGTCGATCGCGAGCACGCGCGGCTCGAGCGGGACGTCGATCTCGTCGAGCGAGAGGAAGGTGAGCTTGGGCGCGCGCGGTTCGAACACCCGCACGGGGTAGTCGCCGAGTCGCTTGGCCAGCCGCACGAGCTCGATGCGGTCCTTGTTCGCGATCGGCTTCGGCTTCGCGGCGCGGATCGCGGCCGCGCGCTCTTCGAGGCCCGCCCGCCAGGTCTCGCCCTCGGCGGTCGCCGGGCAGGCAGCCGCCGCGGCACGCAGGTCCTTCGCGGCCTCATCGAACTGACTCCAGCCGTAGAGCAGTTCCCCGCGCGCCTCGAGCACCGTGGGCAGCTGGTCGAGGCCGGCGTCGATCAACTCGGTCAATGCGGCGATCGCCCGCTCGGTGAGCAGCGAGTCCTGGAGCATGCCGTCGGGCCGCACCGCGAAGCCGAGCGGCCGTGGGTTGCTGCCCTCCTCGATCACCGGCTGGGCCAGCGCGAGGTTCACCCAGCGCAGGGCCAGCGTGATGCGACGGTCGAGCGCATCGGGCGCCGTCGCAAAGGCGATCAGGTCGGCGGTGAGTGCACTCCAGGGCCGGTCGGGCGGCGCGGTCGGATCGGAGGAGGCGGCCATCCAGCGAGCCTAGAAGAATGCTCGCGGCCGGCGCGACGAACGTCACGCCGGCAGGCCCGGCACGCTGAGTTGTTAGAGGCCCCTGAGCGACACGCCGGCACCGAACACCGAGGTGACCGGTGCATGGTGGACGGTCTTGACGCGGTAGTCGGCGTCGTCGTATGCGCCGGAGGCCGACTCGTAGACCACGTGGACCTGATTGGCACCGACGGCCAGACCCTCGGACATGTTCGGGGCGACGATCGACTTCGTCGGCGACCCGACGGTGTTGTCGAGCGGGTACACGTCGAGCACGCTGTCGGCGTCGTGGCCCTGGCCGCCGGACCGGCTGAAGAGCACCTTGTTGCCGACGACCGCCATGCCCTGCACGCTGATCGGCACGGGGATCTTGAGGTTCGGCTTGGCGGCGGGACGGTCGTTCTCGGTGAGCGGATACCGGTAGGCGAATCGCGGCTGGTGGGGATCGGGCTCCCATTTGCCGACCCACAGGTTGCCGCCGTCGAAGTACGCGTACGAGGTCTCGGCGAGGTCTCTCTTCGACGCCACCGGCAGGGTTCCGCCGTCCGGCGTGGACTCGAGTGCCTTCTCGGTGATGCGCGAGACACCGGTTCCGGTGCTCGCGATCCAGAGGTTGTCGTCGGTCATCGCGATGCCGCCGACGTGGCCCTTCTCCGGCAGCTCGAAGATCGCCTGCTTGGCACCGGTGATCCGGTCGATCACCGCGAGGCGGCTGTTCTGCGTACCGCCGTAGTCGTAGTAGGAGATGATCAGGTCGTCGCGCTCGGGCCAGTAGGCCAGACCCTGCGGCACCCAGTCGGTGTCGTCGCCCGGGATCAGCGCGCCGCCGCGGTCGAAGATCGAGTAGTACGGCTGGTAGCGGGCTGGGTCGCCGGCGTGCGCAGTGGCGGCAGCGGTGCCGAGGCCGATCGCGCCAGCGAGCGACGAGGCGACGATGGTCCGGGCGAAGGAACGTGGGCGCATGGAGCAAGCATGGCCCGATTCGCCGTGGGCGTCCCGGACACAGCCGGACACCTCGGTCCTGGGTCGATCAGCCCGCGACGGCGCGTACCTTCTCGCGCACCGCGGTGCGGAGGAGCTCGGCGAACTCGGGCCGGTCGAACGGCACGGCGCGCGCCTCGCCCTCCGACAGGCCCTGCTCCAGACGCAGCGCCTTCTGCAGGCTCCACTCACGGTGTTCGAGCTCGAGGAACGCGTCGCGGGTGAGGACGGGGACGGTCGAGACCCCCGGGCTGGCGGCGAGCACCGCACGCAGGCGTGCACGGTGAAGGTCGAGGAGGGCCTGGCAGGACCCGTCGAGGTTCGCGATCAGCCGGTCGATCTTGGGGCCGCCCTGGAAGCC
>JAURVW010000145.1 GCA_030655275.1 Solirubrobacteraceae bacterium | reverse complement strand
CGGTGCAGCCAGTATGCCGGGACAGCGGTCGATGCGCACCGACAAGCCCGCCCGAAAGCCCTAGGGTGGATAGCCGTTCATGACCGACCGCCCTTCCATCGCCGCCGCCGTCCGCACCCTCACGATCTTCGGCAACGATGCGGTCCTCAAGACGCCCTACGACCTACGCCTGATCGAGTCGATCCGCGCGGTCCCCGGCCGTCAGTTCGACTCGTCCACGCGTGCATGGCACGTGCGCATGATCAACGACCGTCCCGCGTCGATGCTCGCGCTGCTCCAGGCCTTTCCGGAGCTCAAGTCCTCCGAGGAGGATCGCGAGCGCCTGAACGAGCTCGTGAACCGCCGCGCGCCCGCGTTCGCGCTCGAGCTGATCTCGCCCGTCAAGAACGGCCCGGAGTGCGTGAGCATCCTGGAGGCGTGGACCGGCGACGCCGAGTTCCGCTCCCTCCTGGACCGCTACGAGCACTACACCCACGAGGCCGTCGGCCGGTACTCGCTCGAGCTCAGCCCGGAGTCCTCGCAGGCCCTCTACGACCTGCACGAGTCCCGCGAGGACGTGCTCTGGACCCGCAAGCTGAGCGAGCGCGTCGACACGCTCCGCCAGAAGCAGCGCCGCCCCGCCCTGCCGGCCTTCGTGCCCACGAGCACCGATGGCGAGGAGCCCACCTCCGTCCGCTTCACGAACGGCCGCGAGCAGGTGCTCGTGACGACCGCCCACGCCGACGCCGTGGTCGAGGCCCTGCCCGGCGCCACCGTCGAGGACGGCCGCTACGTCACCGCCGATGCCTCCACCCTGGTCGCGGTCGGCATGTCGGCCCTGATCCACGCCGGCCACGAGCTGCAGATGTCGCCGACGGTGCGCGCCTGGATGGAGGGCGAGCTGCGGTGGGACGCGAAGATCACGGCCCGCGCCGTCGACGGTCAGCCCAGCTGGGTGGTCACCGGTGAGGCCGACGCCCACCCGATCATGCTCGACGACGAGCCCGCCGAGGAGCTCACGCCCGAGACGTGGCGGATCCCGCTCGACGAGGATGGCGCCGACCTCATGGAGACGCTCGTCGACGAGCATCCCCACCTGATCCTCGACGCCCGCGCCCGCCGCTGCCTCACGCAGCTGCAGGAGCACCCGGACGAGCCCGTCCGCGCGGCGACCCTCACGATCGAGGAGTCGGCCGACGGAGGCACCGAGCTGCGCCTCGAGGTGCTCTGGGGCGACGACGCGGCCGCCGACTTCGGCAAGCTGCCCGGCGCCGCACCCGACAACGACGAGTGGGGCGACGACACCGCCGACAACGACGTCCTCATCGCCGACGCGTGGAACGCCGCCGCGATCCGCAAGTACGCGATCGACCACGACATCTACCTCGACGAGGCCACCCTCCAGCTGCTCGACGGCCTCTCCGAGGAGCACGAGCGGGCCGAGGAGCTCGTCGCGATGTCGCGCGCCACCGAGGGCTCCGGCAACAACGACTACGACATCCCGGTCGGCGAGCTCATGCCGTTCCAGATCGCCGGCATCGAGTACGCCCTCGACCGTCGCCGCACGTTCATCGCCGACGAGCAGGGTCTCGGCAAGACCCTCCAGGCGCTGCAGACGATCGAGGCGGCGAACGCCTACCCGGCCGTGATCCTCTGCCCCGCGTCGCTCAAGCTCAACTGGGAGCGCGAGGCCAAGCACTGGCTGCCCCACCGCTCCGTGAAGGTCTTCACCGGCCGCGGCGAGCAGGACTCCACCGCCGACCTGCTCGTCCTCAACTACGAGATCGTCGAGTGGCACCGCGAGCGCCTCGCGACGCTGCTCCCCGGCGCCCTCGTGCTCGACGAGTCGCACTACTGCAAGAGCCCGAAGGCCAAGCGCACGAAGGCCGTGCGCGCCCTCGCCGAGGCCCTGCCCCAGGACGCCCTTCGTCTCGCCCTCACCGGTACGCCGCTCGTGAACCGCCCGAAGGAGCTCGTGCCCCAGCTCCAGATTCTCGGCCGCCTCTCGGAGTTCGGCTCCGGCGCCGGCTTCGAGCGTCGCTTCGGGTCGATCGAGGAGCGCGAGCGCCTGCACTGGCACCTGCGCCGCACGTGTTACCTGCGCCGCCTCAAGAAGGACGTGCTCCCGCAGCTGCCGGAGAAGCAGCGCGCGGTCGTGCCGGTCGAGCTCTCGAACAAGGCCGACTACGACCGTGCCGAGCGCGAGTTCATGAGCTGGCTCGTGGAGCAGTTCGGTGGCACCGACGAGCTCGATCGCAAGCTCACCTCCGCCGAGCGCGGCAAGGCCCTCGTGAAGCTCGGCGCCCTGCGCCGCCTGGCCGGCAAGGGCAAGGTCGAGATGGCCGCGAGCTGGATCGAGGACTTCCTCGAGTCCGGCGAGAAGCTCGTGGTGTTCGCCTCGCACGTCGACGTGCAGCACGCCCTCGCCGACTCGTTCCCGGAGGCCGTCCACATCCTCGGCTCCGACTCCCCCGCCACCCGCGATGCGGCCGTCCAGCGGTTCCAGAACGACCCTGACGTGCAGCTCTGCATCTGCTCGCTGCGCGTCGCCGCCCACGGTCTCACGCTCACCGCCGCCTCCGACGTCGCCTTCGTCGAACTCGGCTGGACCCCGGCCGAGCACGACCAGGCCGAGGACCGCTGCCACCGCATCGGCCAGGAGGACTCCGTCACCGCCTGGTACCTGCTCGCCTCCGGCACGATCGACGAGCGCATCGCCGCGCTCATCGAGAACAAGCGCCGCATCGTGCAGTCGGTCACCGACGGTACGGCCGTGGAGGAGACGTCGGCGATCGACGCGATCCTCGCCGACTACCTCGTCGAGACGGGCGCGCCGGCCGCGTAGTTGGCGCGCGGCGCAGGCTTCCGGGCGACACCCGCAGATTCAAGCCCTCCCGCCGGGCCTCAACCTGCAG
>JAURVW010000144.1 GCA_030655275.1 Solirubrobacteraceae bacterium | reverse complement strand
CTGACGCTGCGCCGGCACGAGGGCTACGACCACGGCTACTACTTCATCCAGAGCTTCATGGCCGACCACCTCGTCCATCACGCCCAGCTGCTGAAGGCCTGAGAAGCTGTGAACATGGCCGGGCTCGCCGACAGCCTGCCGGAAGTGTTCGAACGGCTCGGGCGTGTGCAGGCACGGCGGATGTTCGGCGGCCACGGGCTGTTCCACGAAGGCCGCATGATCGGACTGGTCGTGCGCGAGACGCTCTACCTCAAGGCCGATGCCGAGAGCGCCCCGCATTTCGACGCGCTGAACGCGCCAGCCTTCTCGTACGAGCGCCAGGGCAGGACGATGCAGATGTCGTACCGCGAGGCGCCCGCCGACCTCTTCGACGACCGCGAACTCGCGGCCCTGTGGGGCCGTCGCGCCTGGGAAGCGGCGATGCGTTCCGGACAAGCGCCCAAGCCCCGACGCACCACCGTGTCGGCAGCGGCCAAGAAGACAAAGAAAGCACCATGAACACCGCCCCGCCACCCCTGCCGACCCGCGAAGAGATCGCCGCCTTCGACGTCTTCCCCGGCCTCACCCTGCAGGACATCGACGTGGTCGCGACAGCGACCCAGGCCGAGAGGGCGCTGGCCGAACTGGGCGCGCTGAACGTGGTCGGCTTCGACACCGAATCGAAGCCCACCTTCCTCAAGAACGAGGTCTCGACCGGCCCGCACACGGTGCAGTTCGCCTCGCTCGATCGCGCCTGGGTGTTCCAGGTGCACGACCCGGTCTGCCGCGCGGCGGCTGCGCATCTGATCGCCTCGAGTGCACTCGTCAAGGTCGGCTTCGGCCTGGCCGGCGACCGCACGCAGATCCGCCGCACGCTGGGCGTCGAGCCGCAGGCGGTGGTCGACCTCGACACCGTCTTCAAGCGCCGTGGCTACCGCGACGCGGTCGGCGTGAAGTCGGCCATCGCGCTGCTGTTCGGGCAGCAGTTCGTCAAGTCGCGCAAGCAGTCGACCTCCAACTGGGCCACCCAACGGCTCTCCGAAGGCCAGGTGCGCTACGCCGCGAACGACGCCTACGCGGCCATGTGCGTGATGGACAGGCTCGGCCTGGACGCCGCCCGGCTCGTGCCGATGCCGCTGTCGAGCTGAGGTACGGGGCGCTCTCACTACAATCGCGCCCCTTCTCCCGCTTCCCGAAATCGCGCATCCATGGACATCGTCGTCAACGAAGAACTCAAGGCCTACATCGACCCGCTGACGCCGGACGAATACGAATCGCTGGAACGCAGCCTGCTGGCCGAGGGCTGCCGCGATGCGCTGGTCCTGTGGGGCGACGTGCTCATCGACGGCCACAATCGCTACGACATCTGCAAGCGCCACGACATCCCCTTTCGCACGGTCCAGAACACCAGCTTTGAAACGCTCGACGACGTCATGCTGTGGATGATCGACAATCACCTGGCGCGCCGCAGCGTGTCCGACTTCCAGCGCGGCGTGCTGGCGCTGCGCAAGAAGGACATCGTCACCGCGCGCACGGCGCAGCGGGCCGGCGAGCCTGACAAGGCGGCCGACAAGGACGCGGGCGACGGCGCCAAAGAGGTCGACGCCGGGCCGCCGTGGAGCACGCGCGAGGACGTCGCCAAGGCGGCGCGGGTGTCGAGCAATACCATCAGCCAGATTGAGCGCATCCAGAAGGCGGCGGCGCCGCAGCTGGTCGAGGCGGTGCGGGCCGGGACCATTTCGATCAACGCGGCGGCCAACGTCGCCTCGCTGCCGGCGGAAGCG
>JAURVW010000139.1 GCA_030655275.1 Solirubrobacteraceae bacterium | reverse complement strand
CGAGGCCCGCAAGGGCATCATCGCCAACCCGAACTGCACGACCATGGTCGCGATGCTGCCCGTGAAGGCACTCCACGACCGCTTTGAACTCACCGAGATGGTCGCCACGAGCTACCAGGCTGCCGGCGGCGCCGGCCAGAGCGGTATCGATGAGCTCGCCGAGCAGATCCCGGTCGTCGGCAAGGACGTCGAGGCGCTCGTCCACGACGGCGCCGCCGCGGCTGCCCTCGCGACGCCCTCCACCTTCGTCAAGACGATCGCGTTCAACGTCGTCCCGATGCTCGGCACGCCCGACGAGACCGGTTACACCGACGAGGAGCTCAAGCTCAAGTTCGAGTCGCGCAAGATCCTCGGCATCCCCGAGCTCAAGGTCTCCCCGACCTGCGTGCGCGTGCCCGTCATGGTCGGCCACGCGATCGCCGTTCGCGCGACCTTCGCCAAGGACGTCGACCTCGACGAGGTCCACGAGGCGTTCGAGGCGTTCCCGAACCTGATCGTCGAGAACGTCCCGACGCCCCTCGAGGCCGCCGGCCGCGACGAGACGTTCGTCGGCCGCATCCGCCTCGATCTCGAGGACCCGAAGAGCCTCAACTTCTTCGTCGTCGGCGACAACCTCCTCAAGGGCGCCGCCTTGAACACCGTGCAGCTCGCGGAACTCGCCGTGCAGCGCGGCGTCACCGCCTAAGTCCAACCGGTTCGCCCTGCCTCGTTTGGCCCCGGCATTCCGCTCAGGTGCCCGGTCGTGAGCAGTACTTCTTGACGTCCTTGCGCGTGCGCGTGAGGGTTTCGTCGAGGAGGCTCGCGCCGGTGCGGTACTGGGTGTAGGTGCGCTGGAGGAGCTTGACGCTCGACTTGGCCTTGCGCAGCGGGGCGCCGGCCTTGTAGACGCGCTTGGTCTCGCTTGCGCGCAGGCGGTTCAGGCGGGCGCGGGCCTTCTTCTTGCCTGAGGCCGACTTCGCCTTCGTCACGGCCTTGCGGGCGGTTGCGAGGCGACGCTTCGACGACTTCTCCACGCTGGCGAGGCGACGTTGGAGCGGCGCGACCTTCTTCTTGGCCGCGGTGAGGCGCGTGAGGGCCGCGTCGCGGCGTTTGCGGATCACGGAGAGGTCGGTGGTGCGCTGGGAGAGGGCCGACTGCGTGGAGACGCATTTGAGGCCCTCGCTGACGGTCATGACCGACTGCGCGGTGGCCTCGGGGGTGCGGTCGACGGTCTCGACGATCTGCGCGCACAGCAGGTACGGGCCGCCGGACTGGGTGCGGAAGCGCAGGCGCAGCGTCTTCGTGAACGAGCCGGAGGGCAGCGAGACGACGGTCTGGAGCGGCAGCTTGCCGCTGGGAGCCTTGCGGAGCGACTCACAGCTCTTCGTGGTGTCCTTCTCGGCAAGGATCAGCACGCGTCGGCCGGCGGCAGGCGTGGTGCCGGTGAGCTTGACGCTGAAGTAGTCGCCGCTGCGGACGGTCGACGGGATCTCGGCGGCGAGGGTGGCGGGGCGGTTGCCGACGCCGACGACCTGGGAGAACCGGGCGACCGTCGAGGCTTCGTTGGCGGCTGGTGAGCCGACGAGCCACCCGCACAGGGAAAACGTGCCGGAGTCCTTCGGGGTGAGCGAGAGTGAGTGGGAGAAGGAGCCGGTGAGGGCGCCCGGGGTGGTGGGGGCGACGCCGGCGGCGAGCTGGGTCACGGTCACCTTCGTGCCCGCGGCCGTCTGCATCGGGTAGAGCGGCGAGGTGGGGCACGCGCTCGTGTCCTTGAGCAGCGCGATGTGGGCGGTGAGCTGGCCGTTGGTCGTGCCGGTCACGCCGAGGGTGAACTTCCCCTCCTCGGTGATCTGCTGCGGCGCGGTCCAGGTGGCGTCGGCGACGGTGGCCGCGGCGCCGAGGGTGGGCGTGGGGACCGGGGTCGGCGACGGCGCCGGCGTGGTCGTGGGGCTCGGTGCGATGCTCGGCGACGGAACGGCCGTCGGGCTCACGACCGGCGTGGGGGTCGGCAGTGGATCGTCGGCGAACGCGAGGGTGCCGCTGAGCGGGGCCAGGCAGAGAGCGGCGGCGAGGAGCGGCAGGCGGCGGAGCGCCGGCCGCGCCTGGAGAGGACGGGAAGACACGCGGGTCACGGTATCGGTGACCCTCGTGAGGACAGGAAGTTTCGGTGCACTGCGCGACATCGGGGATGGGCGCGCCGTGGGAGAACGGAGGGGGCGCCCTCTCCCAGTATCGGCAGCGATCAGCCGCCCTGCATCGCGTCGTGCTCCTCGGGGGACATGTCCATGTCTTCCGCGGACTCGTCGCCCTCCTTGCTCGAGCCTTCGTCCTCCCCGGAATCGTCGGACCCGGACCGGCTCTGCTGCTGGGCTCCCTCCGCCGCGTCGAACTGCTGCTTCCAGACGAGCGTGGCACCCTCGTGCCCCGTCTTCACGGTGAAGCCGATCGCTGCGACGCCGACGGCGGCGACCACGACCGCCAGGCCGCTGGCGGCCAGGGCGGGGAGCTTGTTGCGCAGCGCGGCGAAGATGACGAGCAGGACGGCGAGGACGATGGCGAGCAGCCGGAGCGTCCTGGCGGCGTCGGCGTGCTCCTTGATCGCTTCGCCGATGTTCAGCACGGCCAGGAAGTTCTCGCCCGAGATCACCGCGGCGATGGCGGAGGCGGCGAACAGGACGCCGAGCGCGGCGGTCGGGACGAGCAGCTTCTTGCGCAGCTTGGGCGAGAGGAGCAGCAGGCAGAGCAGGCCCACGACCGGTCCGAGGACGATCGGCAGGTGGATGATGAGCGGATGAGCCGGCAGTCCGGCGATCTTCTCGGGCATCGGTGGTGGTCCTCGGGGCGTGGGAACCGGGCCTGGGCCCGGCAGGGAAGGCCACCCTTTCATACGCGGGTAAGGGGTCCGTAAAGGAACGGACCGCGGTCCGTTCCCGTCCGGGTCAGTCGTCGAGGATGTTCAGCAGCGACAGGAAGATGTTCACGATCGAGACGAAGATGCCGGTCGCGAGCCAGATCACGTCGTCCTTTTCCGCGTGGCGGCGGAGGTAGTTGAAGTCGATCACGATGAGCGCGGCGGAGAGCAGGCCGATCGCGCCGCTCACGATCGGGCTGACGCCACTTCCCACGGCGCAGGTGATCCACGTGCTGATGGCCAGCACGAACACGATCAGCGACACCGGACGCATCCAGCGCGCGAGGTCCCGGGCGGCGAAGGTGCCGAAGGACGCGGCACCGAGCACCGTCACCCCGGTCATGCCGGCGGCCTCGGCGACGAGATCGGGCTTCACCGACACGTAGTACGTGAGCGCAGGCCCGAGGCCGAGGCCGATGGCCAGGGCGAGCGCGGACAGCCAGGCGAAGCCGATGACGCCGGTGCGCAGGGCTGCGACCCGCCCCTGCGCGATCAGCATCACGAACCCGGCGATCGACAGCATCCGCGCCGTTCCCTGCTCGAGGTCACCACCGAGCACCGAACCGATGGTCATCGTCGCGAGCGCGGCCGCGACGAGCGCCATCGTGAGCGCCAGGAGCGCGCCGTAGGAGAGACCGTCGGCGGGGGCGTGATCGGGGTCGAGCCAGGGGGACTGGCGCTGCGTCGCGCGGTCCTGGGTCGGCCGGCCCGTGGGGTCGGCGAGGGTGGAGGGGGTGTTCGGCGTGGGCGGTGCGACGTAGCCGGGCGGCGCGGCGCTGGCGCGCGGCTGCCGGTCGTCGGGGCGCGTGTAGTCGATCATCGTCGGGCGAATGTAGCGCCACGATGCGTGTCGTGCACCTCATTCCGGTCGGATGTCCGGAGGGG
>JAURVW010000138.1 GCA_030655275.1 Solirubrobacteraceae bacterium | reverse complement strand
CGTCATCCTCGCAGGCGCGGCGACCGCGATCGCCGGTCCGATCGGTTTCGTGGGGCTCGTCATCCCGCACGTCTGCCGCATGCTGATCGGCACGGACCACCGCTGGCTGCTGCCGTTCTCGGCCGTCGCAGGCTCGGCGCTGCTGCTCGCGAGCGACATCATCGGACGGGTCATCGCACCGTCGTCCGAGGAGATCCAGGTGGGCATCATCACCGCGCTCGTCGGCGCCCCGTTCTTCATCTGGATCGTCCGCCGCACGAAGGTGCGTGAGCTGTGAGCACGACCGAGCACACCCTCGACCGGCCGACGCGCCCCGCTGCCGACCGCGTCGCCGCGATCATCGCCGGCCGTCGGTCCCGCCACCGCCGCCACGGCATCGTGTCCGTCGTGCTGGGTGCGCTGGTGCTCGCGCTGCTCCTCATCTCGCTGATGATCGGCAACACGTTTTATCCGCTCGACGAGGTCGTGCGCGTGATCCTCGGCGAGACGGTGCCGGGCGCCTCCTTCACGGTCGGTGAGCTGCGGCTGCCGCGCGCAGTGCTCGCGGTGCTGGTCGGCATCGGGTTCGGTGTCGCCGGCGTCAGCTTCCAGACGCTGCTGCGGAATCCGCTCGCCTCACCCGACGTGATCGGAATATCCGAGGGCGCCAGCGCCGCCGCGGTGATGGGCATCATCGTCTTCTCGTTCAACGGCCCGCTGGTCTCGCTGCTCGCCCTGGGCGGTGCGCTCGCGACCGCCGCCGTGATCTATGCGCTGTCGATCCGGGGCGGATTCGCCGGCACCCGCCTCATCCTGATCGGCATCGGTGTCGCGGCAATGCTGCAGAGCGTCGTGTCGTACCTGCTGTCGCGTGCGCCGAACTGGGACATCCAGGTCGCGATGCAGTGGCTCACCGGCAGCCTGAACAACGCCTCGTGGGATCGCGTGATGCCGGTGGCCATCGCCGCGGCGATCATCCTGCCGTTCATGCTGAGCCAGGGGCGTGCGCTCGGCACGCTGCAGCTCGGCGACGACTCGGCCGCGGGCCTCG
>JAURVW010000133.1 GCA_030655275.1 Solirubrobacteraceae bacterium | reverse complement strand
TAGGCGGGGATCTCCGCGTCGCGCAGGAGTGCGAGCAGCAGCTCGCCCTCAGGCTGGTGCCGGGCGACGGCGACGCGGACGAAGTCGGGGTCCTTGGAACTTCCGAAGAGGCGGTCCAGCAGACCCATCAGCCGGCGATCGCGACCGGGACATCGGTGACCTGACCGTCGGTGATCAGGTACGACTTGACCTCGGGGGCGTCGCCGGCGGTGCCGACGATGAGCCATTCGATCCCGGGCCAGCCCGCGGCGAAGTTGATGTCGGTCTGCGACGGGTACGGAGCGCTGCGGGTGTGCGAGTGGTAGATCGCTCCGAGCTCCTCGCCGGCATCCTCGATGTCGGTCACGAGGTCGAAGAGGGCCTTGCCCGAGATCTCGAAGCGCAACGGGCTGTGGGCCTCGTTCTCGGCCTCCAGCA
Organism: Solirubrobacteraceae bacterium; assembly: GCA_030655275.1. Lineage (GTDB taxonomy): Bacteria > Actinomycetota > Thermoleophilia > Solirubrobacterales > Solirubrobacteraceae > JAGIBJ01. Next base: position 584 of record JAURVW010000133.1, on the reverse strand, counting down.
CGCGGGTGACGACGTCGCCCTTGACGGCGACGAAGCCGCAGCATTCGTTCGGGGCGTCGCGTAGCGCGTGCTCGGTGATGAGCTCGAGCTGCTCGGCGGTGATCTGCATCAGCGGGGGACCTGCGGGTCGTGCGGGTGCTGCCCGACCTTGTCCTCGTCGCTCGTGGCGCCGGAGACGGCGTCCTTGAACTCGCGCAGGCCCTTGCCGAGCGAGCGTCCGGCTTCCGGCAGCTTCTTGGGGCCGAGGACGAGGAGCGCGATCACCACGACCACGATCATCTCCATGGGGCCTACGTTCGGAACCATCTCGTCACCACCAGAGGGTCGAGTCGAGGTTCTGGACTTCCTCGATCGGCAGCGTGTAGATGCCACTCGAGAGATACTTCCAGCCGTCGTCGCAGACGATGAAGACGACGTTGCCCTCGTCCATCTCGTTCGCGATGCGTACGGCCACGCGGGCGATGGCACCGGAGGAGACGCCGACGAAGAGGCCTTCTTCGTCGAGCAGCTTGCGGGTCCAGACGATCGCGTCCTCGTTCGTGACGAAGATCTTGCGGTCGAGCAGCGAGATGTCGATGATCGGC
>JAURVW010000122.1 GCA_030655275.1 Solirubrobacteraceae bacterium | reverse complement strand
TGCGCGTGCGCCGGGCCCTCGCGAGCACGGGCCTGGGGCACGTCGCGATCGGTGGCGGCGTGGCCTCCAGCATGGCCTTGCGCGCCAGGCTCGGCGAGCTGGATTGTGGCCTCTCGATCCCCGATCGCAAGTACTGCACCGACAACGCCGCGATGATCGGTATCGCCGCCACCGCGACCGACGCGGTCGCCTACCCGGACCACCTCTCGCTCGACGCGTACGGCACCGGCCAGGGCCCCATCCGATGAACGCCACCCGCGTGATCACCCTGTACGGGCGGCCCGGCTGCCATCTGTGCGACGACGCCCTCGCCGAGCTGGCCCCGATCGCCGCCGACACCGGCGCGACGGTCGAGCAGGTCAACATCGAGGAGGACGACGCACTGCTGCTCGCGCACCTGGAGCGCATCCCCGTCGTGCTCGTCGACGGGGTCGAGGTCTGCACCTTCTTCGTCGACAACACGGCCGTCCGCGCCGCGCTCTCGTAGACTCGCGCCTGTGCGCTCCAGCCCCACAGAGCCCCCGCGCCAGGACGGTGGTCCATCCGACCGCCGCCTGTCGATCGGTGTCGCCGCCCGCCTGTCCCGCTACCTGCAGGTGCTCACGCAGGCCCGCAAGCTCGACCGCGAGACGATCTCCTCCCAGGAGCTGTCGGACTACACGCACGTGAACGCGACGCAGATCCGCCGCGACCTCTCCGGATTCGGGCGGTTCGGCAAGCGCGGCGTGGGCTACAGCGTCGACGGCCTGATCGACCAGATCCAGGCCATCCTGCGGACGAGCGAGCAGATCAACATCGCGCTCGTCGGCGCGGGCCGGCTCGGACGCGCCATCGGCTCCTCCGATCTCTTCGCCGACCACGGCTTCAAGATCAAGGCGGTCATCGACGCCGATCCGGAGAAGGCCGGCACCGACCTCGCCGGCGTGCCGATCCGTCCGATGGACGAGATGGCCGAGCTCGTGCGCACCGAGCAGATCGTCGTCGCCGTCCTGGCCGTGCCCAGTGGCGCCGCCCAGGCGATCACCGATCAGCTCGTCGATTCGGGCCTGAAGATCATCTTCAACTACTCCGGGGGCCTCGTCGACGTGCCCGCCGGGGTGATCGTGCACACGTCGTCCCCGGCCGTGGAACTGCTCCACGCGCTGTACTTCTACCTCGCGTGACCCTCGATCCCGCCATCGCCGGCAGCGTGCCCGCCGGCTCCTCACTCGACTGCGATGCCGCCGAGGCGATCTTCGCGGAGAGCACCGATCTCACGGTCGGGATGGAGGAGGAGTTCGCGCTCCTCTCGCCCGACACGCTCGACCTCGTCCCGCGCTTCGAGCCGCTCGTCGCGGCGGCGGAGACCGAGGATCCCGCGCTCCGCGCCCAGATCACGGGTGAGCTCATCTGCTCGGAGCTCGAGATCATCTCGGGCCGCGGCGACGACCTCGCCCACGCCATCGAGCTGCAGGGCGCCCACCGCGCGCGCCTCGTCGCACACGTCGAGCGCCATGGCACGAAGCTCGCCTCGATCGGCACCCACCCGTGGGCCGACTACCGCGAGCAGGTCAACATCGACACGGTCCACTACCGCCGGGTCGTCGACGGCCTCGGGTACGTCGCCCGGCGCAACAACACCTTCTCGCTGCACGTGCACGTGGGCGTGAAGGGCGCCGATCGCGCGGTCGCCGTGTGCGACCGCCTGCGGCCGGTCCTACCGCTGTTGCTCGCACTCTCCACGAGCTCCCCGATGCTGGAGGGTCACGACACCAACCTGCACTCGGCGCGCACGCTCACCTTCACCCGCACGTTCCCGCGTTGCGGCGTGCCGGACGCCTTCGGCGACTGGGCGACGTACCGCGACTACCTCCAGACGCTCCAGCGACTCGGCTCGATCGTCGAGGCCACGCAGGTGTGGTGGTCGATCCGGCCGCACCTCAAGAACGGCACCGTCGAGGTCCGCATCTGCGACGCGCAGCCCGATGCCGCCCGCGGCGACGCCCTGGCGGCCATGATCGTCGCGTGCGTGGCGCAGGCCGCGGCCGACCACGACGAGGGCAGGCCCTCCACCGATCACGCGCCGCGCATGATCGAGGAGAACCTGTGGCGGGCGATCCGGCATGGCCTCGAGGGCGAGATGATCGACCTCGACCGGCTGGAGACGTATCCGTCCGCCGCGATCGAGGAGCGACTCCTGGACTGGACCGCTCCGGCGCGCAAGGCCCATGGCCTCGTCGTGCCCGAGCTTGGCCAGAGTTCGTCGCAGCGTCAGAAGCAGCTGCTGGGTACCGGGCTTCCGGCCCGTGAGCTGTACGCGCAGGTGGTCGACGAGACCATGCGCACGTACGGCGGCCGGTAGCGTCAACGTCACGTCCGGCGACGAGCGCGCTTCGCTCCGCCGGCAATCCGATCCCCCAGGGAGTTCACGATGGACCAGGACAACCAGCCCACCGAAGAGGAACTGCGCGCCGCACTCGAGGCCGAGCTCTCGCAGGTACACGTCGGCGACGTGATCGCGCAGACGATCGTCTCGCTCGTCAACCTCGGCGCCCGCCGCGGTGGCCTCATGGAGGTCGACGAGGAGGAGAAGGACATCGGCCAGCTCGCGCTGTCGATCGAGGCGATCCGCCGCCTCCTGCCGCTGATCGAGGAGCCGCTCGGTGAGTCCGCGGGCCAGATCAAGGACGCCCTCTCCCAGCTGCAGCTCGCCTTCGCGCAGCAGGCGCCGACCGGCACGCAGATCGCTGGCGACGACCCCGCCGCCGCGCCCGAGCCACCGGCGAAGCCGGAGCCGCCGAACAGCGGCCTCTGGGTTCCCGGCCAGTAGTCGGAACGACCGGCCGCGTCGCCCACGAGCGTCGCGGCCGGTCTGCGTTCGTGGCGCGTCCGCAACTTTCGGGCGCGCCCGGGGTCTGGTCGTGCATGCACAGCAATGCCCTCCATTCTCGACGCCTGTTTCGCACCGCCCCGGCCCGCGCCGCCGTGGCGTTCGGGCTCGCGGCCGGACTGGCAGGGTCCGCTGCGGCGGATGCCCAGGCCAGTCCGCCGGTCGCCCCGAAGAACGGCCCGGCGTGCGACCAGTTCGGTGGCACCGATCTGAACCGCTCCCCGAAATGGCGGATCTTCATCACGACCGCGGGCGATGCCGCCGACAGCGACGAGCGGGGCGTCTATTCCTGCCGGCGTGGCTCCCCGCGTCCGGCGCTCGTCCGGAGGGTCGGGACGACGTCCCTCGCCGAGATCAGCGGCGGGAACGTGCTCGCGACCGGGACGATCGTGGGTGACCGCGTCGTGGTCAGCGCGACGAGCGGTTCGTCCATGGGTACGTCGACGAGTCGTTGGCTCCTGGACCTGCGGACGGGCCGGCGCCTCGACCTCCCGGGGTCGGCGAGCAACAACACCCCGAGCACGGAGCCGGGCCTGGTCGCCATGACGGCGTCGGGCGGCCTGGTGACGTCGCGGTGGGTGGTAACCGATCCGCTGGGGACCACGTCCTACGCACCAGGCGGCGAAGTCACCACGATCGACGCACGCGGAAAGACCGCGGGCGGGGCCGGCATCGTGGCGATCGCCCCATCCAGCGCGGGGACCGGGAACGGGGTGTACACCCTCGACGTCAGCGGCGCGATCGGATCGGTGTCGACGTCCGGCGCGGTCCGCTCGTCCATGCTCGGGGCTCCGGTCGCGCCGATCTGGCAGGGCAAGCGTCTGCCTCGCGCACCGAAGAGCAAGAAGACCGCGCGGGTCTTCCTCGATCCGGCCGCTCCGGTCACCGGGTTCCAACTCGATCGGGCCCGCGGGACCATCGTGCTTCCGACTGGGTCCGGCCCCGGACGAACCATCGCGACGCTGGCTCCTGGGGAGAAGTCGGTCACCGTTCGACTCGTGGACCGGACGAGGCTCGTCGTCGACGCCCGCTTTGCGGACGCCCCGGGCAGTGTGCGCACCCGTCTCCTCACGTCCTATGTCGGACGGGAGCTGCTCCTCGATCAGCCCGCGGCTGCCCTCCCTGGGGGCTCCGTGGCGATCGGTCGATCGGTCGGAACGATGGCGGCCGCCGTCGACGGATCACGGATCCGGATCTGGCGGGACGGCGAGGAGCAAAGCCCTCTGTCTGTGCCCGGTGCCTCCGATCTTGCGTTCGGCGCGATCGGAGGGGGCTGCAGGGTCGTGCTGTTCTACCGGGACGCCGCTGGCACGCCGGGCATGGCGAACCTCGGTTGCATCTGAGAGAGACCGCCATCGCCCACGAGACTGTCGCGGCCGTTACACAGGGAGCGTCGCGTAGGGCATGGTCGAGGGCTTCGATCGACGAGAAGCTCTCTCCATGCTCATCGCACGCAACCTCCTCATCCGCTTCGCCGTCGTCGGCGCGTTCTCCCTGGTCATGACTCAGTTCGGGCCGGAGATCTACCACCTCATGTACTAGCCCGGCCCGAACGCCTCTCGCCGCCGCTCAGCTCATGACCGTCTCCGTCTCGACCTCCGTCGCCCAGCTCGCCCGCACGGCGACCGTCGCCTCCATGGCCCTCGCCGCGCTGGCGCTGAGCCCGCTCGTGGGTCACGCGATGGCTGCCTCGCCCGCCGCCGCACCCACCTGCGACGAGCTGCGTGGGGCGACCCTCGCGCAGAACGCGGAGTGGAGGGTGTTCCGCCGCAACCATCTCGGTGGAACCGACCATCCGGACGCCGTCTGGGCCTGCGAACGGGAGAAAGGCGCAGCGATGAAGGCCGTCCGCATCGCGACCGACGAATGCTCCACGGGGCGCTGCGTCACGACGACCGTGCGCGGCCTGCAGGGAGATCTCCTGCTCGTGGCCACCGTCACCGATGCCGTCGACCGGACCACCCAACATTCCCTGGTCGACCTCGCGGCTCGGCGTGAGGCGCTCGTGGGGCCGAAGGGCATCGACGAGAGCAACCAGTACTCGCCGCGATCCTGGCAGCTCGCGCAGCTCACGCCGGACGGCGGCGTGGTCATCGCCAACGCCGACGACTCGGTGGCGCCGCGCGACGAGCCCTACCGCACCTTCGGCCACGAGCCGGCCGGCTACTGGGTCTACGACGCGCAAGGAGCCCGCTACACCGCGGGCCCGGTCACGATGATGGCCGCCTCCCACGGGATGGTCGGCCGTCCCGGCGCCCCGGCCCAGGCACCGGGCGTCTACATCGCCACGGCGGACGGGCCCGTCTCGCGCGTCATCCCGCAGGGTGCGGCAGCGCTCGACTGGACGACCGGCCCGCGGGTCGAGCGTGCGCCGCGTAACCCGCGCCCCAGCTACGCCGTGACGCGCCGCACCATCGCCGACGCCGCCCTGCTGGAGAGCGAGTGGGCGGGACCGATCGACCTCATCCACAACACGCGCCCCAGCCGCAAGCCGCGGCGCTGGCTCGAGGCCAACGACACGGGCCTGCGGATCCACTTCGTCGACCTCGCGCCGAGCGGGCCCGTCTCGATCCTGTCGGCCAATGCGTACGGTGCGCTGGTCCGGGCCCGTTTCGCCGATCGACCCGGCGACGTGCGCGTCCGCTTCCACCTCAACGAGGACAACGACAGGCCGCTCTTCGACCTGCCGGCCTCACGGGTCCCGACGGCGCCCGGCTCCAGCATCGTGACGCTGCTCAGCGCCGTCGCCATCGCCGATGGAGGCCGCCTGCGCACCTGGGATCCCAAGCCGCGGACGACGCGCGTACCCGGTATCCACGACCTGGCCCCGGCCGGTGAGGACGGGTTCTTCTACACCGACGGCGACGGGCACCCGTGGCGCATGCAGCTCGGCTCCGTGACGGACGTCTTCGGCAACCACTGACCGGCAGGGCGCCGGGCTTCCGAGGTCGAGGGTCGGCGCGTCACCCTGACTCGGGCGGTGGCCAAGTGAGGTGTCGATCGCGCGACAACGAGAACGTCACGGTGTGATCAGGTCCGCAGCGCTACGATCGCGGGCTCGATGGCCGAACGCCGCCTCCATTCGCTGCAGCGCGTGCTGGGCGTCAACGAGCTCTTCGCCACGGCGTACGGAAACGTCGGCTCGTCGATCTACTACGCCCTCGGCCTCGTCGCCAGCTACGCGCTCGGCCTCACGCCGCTCGTCTTCCTGATCACGGGCGCGTTCTTCTACGCCACGGCGTCGTCGTACGCCGAGCAGACGGCGATGTATCCCGAGGCCGGCGGCTCGTCGAGCTTCGCGCGCCACGCCTTCGGCGAGTACGCGTCGTTCGTGGCGGCGTGGGGCCAGATGCTCAACTTCATGATCACGGTCGCCACGTCGGCCTACTTTGTGCCGCAGTACCTGGGCTCGCTGTGGGCGCCGCTGCGCGACTCGCCGTGGAACATCATCGGCGCGGTCATCGTGGTGCTCGTCCTGATGGCGATCAACGTCGTCGGCACGAAGGAGTCCGCGAAGCTCAACGTCGGCCTCGCGATGCTCGACTTCTTCACGCAGGTGATCATCGTGATCGCCGGCATCTTCCTGCTGCTCGATCCGCAGACGCTCGCCGACAACGTCGCCTGGGGCGAAGCGCCCACGTGGGGCCAGTTCCTGCTCGCGATCCCGATCGCGATGATCGCCTACACGGGCATCGAGACGGTCTCCAACATGGCGGAGGAGGTCAAGGACGAGGAGCGCGCGATCCCGGCGGCGATCAAGCGCGTGGAGATCGCCGTCTTCGCGATCTACTTCACGCTGCCGGCCGTGGCGCTCTCGGCGCTGCCGGTCACGGCCGGACCCGACGGCGTGCGAACCACTCAGCTCGGCACGCCGGTCGAGCAGGGCGGCTTCCAGACGGAGCCGGTCCTCGGCGTGGTGCGGCAGATGGATCTCGGCTTCCTGAACGGTCCGATCATCGTCTACGTCGGCATCCTCGCCGCGACCATCCTCTTCTTGGCGGCGAACGCCGGCCTCATCGGCATGTCGCGGCTCGTCTACTCGATGGGCGTGCACCGGCAGATGCCCAAGCGCATGAGCCAGCTGCATCCGAAGTTCGGCACGCCGTGGCTGGGGATCCTCGTGTTCGGTGGGCTCGCGATCATCCCGATCCTGCCGGGCAAGGCCGACTTCCTCGGCAACCTCTACGCGTTCGGCGCGATGCTCTCCTTCACCGTCGCGCACCTTGCGCTGCTGCGACTACGCGTGAAGAACCCCGATACGCGACGGCCGTTCCGCTCCGGCTGGAACGTGAAGATCCGTGGCTACGACATCCCGATGCTGGCCGTCTTCGGTCTGTTCGGCACCTCGCTGGCGTTCGTCGTCGTCGCCGCGCGCAACCTCGGCGGCATCTCCTACGCCGGTTTCGCGTGGCTGCTGATCGGCGTGATCGCCTACCCGATCGCCCGACGCCGGATGGGACTCGACCTCAGCACCACCGTGAAGATCGACCTGCCGAAGGCCGTGGTCGAGACGGAGACGGAGTACGAGTCCGTGATCGTCTGGTTCGACGCCGCCCGGTTCAACGAGGACACGCTCGCCACGGCCGCCCGGCTCGCGGCCCGCCGCGGGCGCGCCATCACGCTCGTCGTGACCGTGCAGGTGCCGAACTCCTCGCCGCTCGACGCCGAGCCGCCCGAGCTCCACGACCAGGCCCGCGCGATCCTCGACCAGGCCCGCCTGCTCACCAGGGGCCGCGCGACGGGCACCATCGTGCCGGTGCGCTCGGGCCAGGAGGGGCGCGTGATCGTCGACACCGCCAAGAGGATCCGCGCGCGCGCCGTGATCATGGGCATGCCCCGCGGCGCCGCGAACCGGTCCGGGTTCAGCCGCACGCTGGAGACGGTCCTCGCCGAGCGACCGTGCCGGATCATCGTCGACACGCCGGCCCCGCGCGCGGCCACCGGCCACGAGTCGCCGGTGCCCGAGAAGGAGCACAACGCGGCCGTGCGAGGGGAGCGATGAAGAATCTCACCGCCATCCACCTGTTCGCGGGGCTGACCGTGCTCCTCGGCGTGCTGATGATCGTGCGCGCGGTCGCGAACGGCGGCGGCGTCGGGGCCTTCGGCGTCCTGATCGGCGCGCTCTTCATCGCGGCCGGCGTGCTGCGGCTGCGGCTGCTCGCCGCCACGCGCCGCAACAACGCCTCCCAGCGCGTCGACGAGGTCGAGCGATGAAGCGTCCGCACGCGCCCCACGTGAAGGCGCCGCACCTGCCGTGGGACGAGCGCTACGCGTTCACCCGTCTCGGCGGGATCGCCTGGGCCGGCCTCGCGACGACGATCTACGTGTCGGTCGGCGTGGTCGTCGACCGGTCCGCCGGGCTCGCCCCGATCGCCTTCCTGCTGGTCGGCCTGTTCGTGTCGCTCACCGCGATGACCTACACCGAGCTCACCGGTCTGCGCGACAAGGCCGGGCGTCGACTCTCCGACACGCCGGGCGCCAGCGGCTTCGCGCGACTCGGGTTCGACGAGCTCGTGAGCTTCGTCGCGGGCTGGGCCGTCGTCCTCGACCTCCTGCTCCTCACCGCCATCGGCGCCGAGGCGTTCTCGGGCTACATCCTCGCGTTCGTCGACGTCAGCAGCCAGACCACCATCGGCGCCGTCCTTGCGATCGGGGCGATCGTCGCGGTCGGCGTGCGCAACGCCCGTGGCCCGAACCTCGCCAAGGGCCTGATCGTGCGCGTGCTCCTCGCCCTCGACGCCCTCGCGCTCGGGTTCCTGGCGATCGCGCTGATGATCGAGGCCGTCCACGACGGATTGCCGCTGATCGAGTTCACGGGCGGCATCGGCCTCGGCGATGTCGTGTTCGCGGCGACGATCGGCGTCGTCGCCGTCACCGGCTTCGAGACCGCGGCCACGCTGGTCGGCGAGACACCACTTCCGCGCAACAAGCGCACCCGCTTCCTCGTCGGCCTGAGCCTCGGGTCGATGGCCGCGCTCGTGCTGGCCGGCATCCTCGGCGGCGCCCACCGCGCCGAACTCGCCGACCCGGAGCACCTGGAGGCTCCGGTGGCCTGGCTCGCCGCCGCACTCGAGCCGGCCTGGCTCGCCGACGGCACCCGCGTCGTGATCGCGCTCCTGGCAGCCTCGACGCTCGCGGTCGGCACGAACGGCGCGATGCTCGCCGTCGCTCGGCTGTCGTCCAACCTCGCGACCTCGCGCCAGATCCCGTCGAAGATCGGCCGCCTGAGCCCGAAGTACGGCACGCCGACGACCGTGATCGTGATGGTCGTGATCCTCACGTCGGTGCTCGTCGCGTCGCTGGATCTGCAGACGCTCATCGGGCTCTACGCCTTCGGCGCGCTGCTCGCGCTGACCATCCTGCAGGCCTCGGTCATCCGGCTCCGCTTCACGATGCCGGAGGCGCAGCGCCGCTTCAGCATCCCGTGGTCGATCCGCCTCCGCGGTGGCGCGGTCCCGATCCCGGCCGTCCTCGGCCTCCTGCTCGCGGGCGGCGGCTGGATCGCCGTCCTGGTCCTGCACGAGCGTTCCGGGCTCGTCGGGGCGATCTGGATGATCGGCGGCATTGCGCTCTACGTCGGCCACCGCCAGGCGTCGCACCTGCCGATGCGCCAGTCCGTGGTCGTCCCCAAGACGGTGCTCAGTCGCGACACCGAGCACGGCGAGTTCGGCTCGATCCTCGTGCCGGTCTTCGGCCGCCCGCTCGACGACGACATCGTCCAGACCGCCGGGCGCCTGGCCCGCGACCGCGCCCTCGACGTCGAGGAGAGCGGCGGGGCGCAGATCGAGGCGATCTGGGTGTTCGAGATCCCGATGTCGTTGCCGATCGCATCCGCCGTCGACGACGACCGCCTCAAGCTGGCCCGAAAGGCCCTGGCGCGCGCGAAGGCCGTCGGCGAGGAGTACGAGGGTGTGCTGGTCGCGACGGCCACGGTGCGCACCCGGCGGGCTGGTGCGGGCATCTGCGACGAGGCCAAGCGCCGCGGCGTCGAGGTGATCGTGATGGCCGCCGAGGAGCCCTCACGGGTGCGCGGTGGCTCCATGCTCGGCGGCACCGGCGACTTCTCCGGTCGCGCGCTCGGACCGATCACGACCTACGTGATCACCCACGCGCCGTGCCGTGTGCTGCTGACGGCGCCGCCAATCGACGATCGCGGTGTGTCCGCCGTCGAGGAACCCGCGCCCGACGAGCCGAAGCGCGCCGCGAAGCCTCCGGGCGCCGCGAAGCCGTAGCCCGCGGACGACGCACCGGTTTCGTGACTCGCAAGTTCATCTGGAACGTCCAGATGAACTTGCAACTCAACTATCCGGTGCGTCGCGAGCGAGCCAGCGGCTCACTCAGTCTTGGCGAAGCAGCTTGCGGCGGCGGACGGCCAGGATCGCGAAGCCGATGATCGTGAGGACGAGCAGGCTCGGGAATGCCCAGGACGGCGGTCCGTCGGACTTCCCCGAGATGTCCTCGACCGGGGCCGCGTCGTCCTCGGTGACCGCTTCGGGGGTCGTGGTGGGCGGGTTGCCCTCCGTGAGCGTGGGGGAGGTCGGCGCCTCCTCCTGCCCGGGCGTGGCGGCGGCCTTCGGGTCGGGGCCGGGCGGATCGTCGGAGGAGGTCGTCACGCGCAGGCGCTCGCCGTCGCCCGTGGTGACGATGGCCGAGACGTCCCAGCTCTCCGCGTCTCCGCGATTCGCCGTCGAGATGTCGGCGTGGAACGTGCCGCCCTCGTCGCGCTCGGTCTCGATCTTGAAGGTCTTGCCGGAGGCCGGACGGATCCAGTAGTCGACAGTCGCCTCCGTGGTGCCGGGCCCGCCCAAGATCGTGGAGAGGTCGACGGCTGCGCCGCCGCTCGGCGTCTGGGCCGGGGCGCGCTGGACCAGGATCGTGACGCCCTTGCTCGATCCGTCGACGACCGTGGCGCCGCCGTGGGCGTGTGCGGCGGTGGGCATCGCGGTCGCCAGCAGGAGCGCGAGGAGGGCGGCCGGGCGGGCGCTGCGGCGTGGCGGGGGCGACGAGACGGAGCGAGGAACGCGCATGGGCGCGACGCTAACAGCGGCGCTGCGGGTGGCGCGCCGACAGCCCCAAAAGCTTTGAGACGGTGATCACGGCGCGTTCCATACGGGCTGAGAGTAGATTTCCGGTCCATGTTCGTCCTCGTCCTCGGTGCCGGCCGCGTTGGTGAACGCGTCGCGCGCTTCGCCATGGCCCAGGGGCACACGGTTTCCGTGCTCGATGAGGATCCCCTCGCTCTCGATCGGCTCGATGCGGGCGTGGAGGACGGCTGGGAATCGGCCGGTGGACGGTTCGCCGTCGGCACCGCCCTCGAGGCCGCCGCGCTCGAAGCCGCCGGCATCTCCGAGGCCGATCTGTTCATCGCCTCGACCAACGGCGACAACACGAACATCGTGATGGCCCAGGTCGCGAAGGAGCGCTACGGCGTCGAGAAGGTGCTCTGCCGCGTCGCCGACCCGGCCCGCGCCGAGTGGTACGAGTCGCAGGGCATGCACGTGATCTGCGGGACGAAGATCGCGATCAGCCTGTTCGAGAACGAACTCCGCCAGGACTAGGGAGACCAGAAACCATGTTCATGGTCATCGCCGGCGGCGGCAAGGTCGGACTCAACCTCGCGCGCGAGCTCCTCGAGAAGGGGCACGAGCTCAGCCTCATCGAGCAGTGGCGCCCGCGCTACATCCGTCTGGAGCGCGAGCTCGAGCACGTCGCCCAGTACGGCGACGCGACGGAGCTGTGGGTGCTCGAGCGCGCCGGCATCGCCCGCGCCGACATGTGCATCGCCGTCACCGGCGACGACGAGGACAACATCCTCATCTGCCAGGTCGCGAAGCAGAAGTACGGCGTCGAGCGGATCATCGCCCGCTGCAACAACCCCCGCAACCTCGAGCACTTCAAGCTCCTCGGGATCGAGCCGGCCGTCTCCGCGACCGACCTCATCCTCAACCTCATCGAGCACTCGCTGCCGGGCCACGGCCTCGTGCGTCTGCTCGACCTCTCCGGCGACCAGCTCGAGATCATCGAGGTCGAGGTCCACACCGGCTCCCTCGCCGACGGCAAGCGCGTCGCCGACGTGGAGCTGCCCGAGGGCGCCCGCATCATCTCCCTGTTGCCCCGGGACGCCTGCGGGTTCGTCCCGAAGGACAGTTCGCTCATCCGTGCCGGCGACGAGGTCCTCGTGATCCTCGATCCGGGTCTGGAAGACGCGGTCATGTCCCACTTCACCGTCGAAAAATAGGTCCAGTCCCATGGCCGAGCTCTCACGCGACGTTCTGATCATCGGTGCCGGCGTTGCCGGTGCCTCGGTTGCCAAGGAGCTGCGTCACCTCGGCTTCACGGGCTCCGTGCTGCTGCTCGGGCGCGAGCTCGACGCGCCGTACGAGCGTCCGCCGGCCACGAAGGACTACCTGGCCGGGAAGATCGAGCGCAGCGCCGCCACGTGGCTCTCGGAGCAGTGGTGCGAGGAGCACGACGTGGAGCTGCGTCTGCGCACGAGCGTCCTGAAGCTCGACACGGCCGCGAAGGTCGCGAAGCTGCAGGGCGGCGACGAGGTGTCCTACGAGCACGTCGTGGTCGCGACGGGCGCCAACGTGCGCCGCATGCGCATCGACGGCACCGACCTCGAGGGTCTGCACTACATCCGCGCGCTGCGCAACGCCGACACGATCAAGGCAGAGCTCGAGCAGGTGCAGGAGGCCGTCGCCATCGGCGGGTCCTACATCGGGTGCGAGGCGGCGGCGACGCTCACCGAGCTCGGCAAGAAGGTCACGATCCTCATGCAGGAGGACCACCCGATGCAGAACGGCTTCGGTGAGCAGGCCGGCAGGTACGTGCGCTCCGTGCTCGAGGGCAAGGGGATCACGATCCTCGGCGGCCAGGAGGTCGAGAAGCTCACGGGCGACGACGAGCGCGTCGAGCAGGTCGTCACGGCCGACGGCACCTCCGTCGCCGCGCAGCTCGTGGTGATCGGCGTCGGCGCCGTGCCGGACGTCATGACCGCCAAGGCGGCTGGGCTGGAGCTGGGGGAGAAGGGCGGCGTCGTCGTCGACTCCCACCTGCGTGCCTCCGTCGACGGCGTCTGGGCCGCGGGCGACTGCGCGGAGTTCGAGAGCGTGATCTACGGCGGTCACCTGCGCATCGAGCACCAGGACGTCGCGATCGAGCAGGGCCGCACCGTCGCCCGCAACATCACAGGCAAGGACGAGCCGTTCTCGTTCGTTCCCTACTTCTGGTCCGATCTTTCCGACTGGGTGAACCTCCAGTACGTCGGCAACGCGTCGCGGGGCTGGGACGAGGAACTCGTCCGCGGTTCCATCGACGACGGTGCCTTCTCCGTCTGGTACCTGCAGGAGGGCAAGCTCGTCGCGACCCTCAGCATCGGCCGCGGTGAGGATCTCATCGAGGCTCGCCGGCTCATCGCCGACGGAGCCGTCGCCGACGCGCTGCGCACGGTGGTGCCGGACCTCGGCGCGGAGCTGACCGCGCTCTAGCGGGCCGACGGGCGGCCAAGGCCGCTCGTTCGCCGCCCCGGCGATGTCGGGGCGGCCCTGCCTGGGATTCCCGGGCGATTCGACCCGGGTTTCGGGCGAGCTACTCGGAGTGGGGCGTGAGGCCGAGGTCGGCGAAGGTGCGCCGACGGCCGCGCCACGCCATCACGATGAGGCCGGTGGCCCCGACGATCGCGCCGGCGACGTCCCACACGTCGACGCTCCGGCCGCTGATGCCGGTGACGGTGTCGAGCAGGGCCCAGCCGGCGACGGCGCCGCTGACGCCCACGAGGACCGCGACGGGCAGCTCGTCGGCGATGCGAAGGCGTTCGTCGAACTGCACGACGATGCTCAGCACCGCCCCGATGACGATGGCCACGATGATTCCCCCGAACACAGCGCCTGTTCTATCAGCCGTTCCGGCGGACTTACGAGACGATCGTCAAGGGAAAACCGGAGATAGCGCGGTGTCCTGGGCCCCGCTCGACCGGCCGTCCCCGGAAACGACTGAGGCCCCGATCGCTCGGGGCCTCAGAACAGCTGGGGATCTAGGACTCGAACCTAGAACGACGGAACCAGAATCCGCTGTGTTGCCAATTACACCAATCCCCAAGGACCGCATACGGCTCGCAGGAGAATACCGAGGTCGCGCGGATCGCGTCGTGTGGTCGGCAGAGGTTGCACGCACGCCACCAGCTGGTGGCGTCGCGGTGGCTCAGAAGCCGGCGACGACGTCTTCCGCCAGCACCTTCATCGCGCGATCGTCGGTGATCTTGCCGGTGAGGATGTGGAAGGAGCCGTTGACCTCGAGCAGACGCACGGCCTGACCGGTCGGCACGGGGGAGAGGACGACGTCGAACGACGGCTCGTGGCACTCGTAGCGCCCGTCCTCGGACTCGGTCCAGTGGAGCAGCGGCTCGTCGACGATGTGCGACGGCGCGGCCGGCTCGACCAGACGCAGGCCCGGGCGATGGTTCGACGATACGGCGGGGTCGGCGGTGGCGATCTTCCTCATGCCCTCATCATCGGCTCCGGAACGTCAGTTCTGAGCCAAGGCGGGCGCGGAACCAACGGATTGGCGCCCGCGCACCGGCGTTACCGCCCGCGCCTTTCAAAGGCGCGCAGCGACCGCCACGGCGTGCCGGTCGCGCGTCGTTCGGCGCGCCGGGTACCCACCGCGCGTTACGCTCGGCTGGTGTTCTCGAAACCGGTCTCCGTCGTGCTCCTGCTGGCCGTCATCGCGGCCTTCATCCTCACGCGGGTCTTCCTGAACTTCGGCGGGGCCGGCGGATTCGTCTTCAACGTCGTGACCTTCATCGCGGCGTTCGTGGCCGCGAGCTTCGTCTGGCAGCGCTCCGAGCTGCACCCCACGAACCGCCGCTGAGCGACCGGCCCGCTCAGACGGGCACGACGTGCGAGACGAGCTGCCCCTCCGCGTACACATGCACCACGAAGCCGGGCGGATCGTCGGTCGGCGTCGGCGCGCCCCCGGCGAGGTCGAGGGCGAACGCGAACGCCACGCTCGGCGCGGTCGAGGCGGGCCGCCCGCCGAACGTCGCCGACGTGGGCCGATGCACGTGTCCCGACACCACCCGCAGCACCTGTGGCGACCGCTCCAGTAGTTCCGCAAGGGCGGTTCGGTCCGCCGCCGGCAGACCGACGGCATCGAGACCGGGCACGCCGATCACATAGGGCGGGTGGTGGAAGGCCAGCAGGGTCGGATGGACCGGCGCTGCCCCCAGCTGCTCGGCGATCCAGCCAACGTCGAGCCGTCCGGGCACCTCGCCGGGGATCGTCGAATCGGTCATGACCAGGCGCAGCGGCCCGGCCTCGGCGACGTACCGCACCGGCTCGGCGTCGATCCCACCCACGGCGAACATCTCGCGGAGGGCCGCCCGGTCGTCCTTGTTCCCCGGAATCACGTGCACGGGCGCCGCGAAGGCGCCCAGGAGCTCGGCGGCCAGCGCGTACTCGGCCGGCGCCGCACCGTGGGCCAGGTCGCCGGTCACGAGCACCGCGGCGGGGTCCAGGTCGAGCGCGACGGCCTTCGCGATCGCCCGCCGGAACGACTCCGTCCGAGCATCGTCGCCATCGACGAGGTGCGGGTCGCTGAGCTGGAGGACGACGGTCGGAGCGGTCACGGCCCGAGCCTAGGTCAACGACCCATTCACTTCGAGACGGTGTCGACGGCGACGCCCGCGCCCTGCTGGCGCCAGCTCTCGTCGAGCGCCGCGTACCGACCACCGGCCGCCACGAGCTCGTCGTGCGTGCCCCGCTCGGCGATGCGTCCGCCCTCGAGCACCGCGATCTGATCGGCATTGCGGATCGTGCTCAGGCGGTGGGCGATCACCACGACCGTCCGGCCGCGCATCAGCGTGCCCAGCGCATGCTCGATCTGTCTCTCCGAACGTGGGTCGACGGCAGCCGTGGCCTCGTCGAGGATCAGCATGCGGGGATCGGAGAGCAGCGCCCGCGTGAACGCGAGCAGCTGCCGCTGCCCGCCGGAGAGCTGCACGCCGCGCTCACCGATCTCGGCCCCGAGCCCGTCCGGCAGCGCCTGCACGAAGTCGTTGGCTCCGACGGCCGAGAGCGCATCGACGAGCTGGGCGTCGGTGGCATCCGGCGCGCCGAACCGGAGGTTGTCGGCGATCGTGCCGGAGAACAGGAACGGCTCCTGCGGCACGATCCCGAGCTGACGGCGCAGCGAGCCCTGGGTGACCGACCGCAGGTCGTGCCCGTCCACCAACACCGACCCTTCGCTCGGGTCGTAGAAGCGCGCGAGCAGCTTGGCGAGCGTCGACTTGCCCGCACCGGTCGCCCCGACGAGCGCGAGGGTCTGGCCGGCGCCAACCTCCACGTCGATGTCGCGCAACGCCCACGGCGTCTCCTCCGAGTACCGGAAGCTCACGCCGTCGAGCGTGAGACGGCCCTCGACGCGCGGCAGCGGCACGGCATCCTTCGCGTCGCTGAGGGTGACGGGCTCGTCGAGCAACTCGAAGATCTTGTCGAGCGCCGCCATGCCGGACTGGTAGGTCGTGTAGAGCTGGCTGAGCTGCTGGATCGGATCGAAGAAGCTTCCGAGCGTCGCCATGAACAGCACGAGCACGCCGACGGTCGTCTCGCCCTGGATCACCTGCACGCCACCCACGGCCAGCACGAGCAGCGTGGCGAGCGCGCTCGCGAACTCGACCGCCGGGAAGTATGCGGCGTTGAGGTGCACCGTGGTCATGTTGGCCTGACGGTTCTCGACGTTGAGCTCGGCGAAGCG
>JAURVW010000096.1 GCA_030655275.1 Solirubrobacteraceae bacterium | reverse complement strand
CCGGCCACGCGCGCAAGATGGTCGCGCGCATGCAAGCCCAAGGCCACGATGTGCTGTACTGGGAAAACCTGGACGGCGGCCACGCAGGCGCGGCCAACAACGAACAGCAGGCGCGCATGTGGGCACTGACCTACAGCTTTTTGCGCGACACCCTGGCTTGAACCGCCACCTGCGCCGCTAGTCGAAAAACGGGGCGACCAGCGCAGGCCAGCCGGCAATGTCGATCTCGTCGGGCGGCTCGGGGTCCGGTGGTGGCGCTACGGCTTCGGGCGGGCCAGGCGCCGGTGGAACGGCCAGTGCGGCCAGCGCCGCCCGGTGCGGCTGCCGCCGAAGGCGCGCGCGCAGCCAGGCCAGCAGCCCTTGCCTGCCCGATTTGCTTGTAGGTGTGTGCATGATGTGCTCCGGTGACTGCTCAGTCAGACCGCACCCACGCCGTGGCGTTCGGCCGCGCCGGCGATTGCTTGCGCGCGCTCAAGGAAATGGCGCGCCCCGGCGCCAGCGCCGCGGCGCCCCTTCCTCCCGTTTCCCTCGCAGCCGCGCCCGCAGTGTAAATACAAGCTAGCACATCTGAGAGCTAGGCCCGGCTATCGTGCGCGCCTGTAATGGGGTGATGCGGGATCGTCCCGCAAGGGGAGTAGGCGCATGTCGAATCTTGCCGTTCTTCACCAGCAACACGCACCAGGCGAGGCCGACAGCGCCTTCTGGTGCCCCGCCATTGGCACGTCCAGCGCCGCCCTGGCGGATCTGGCCCATCAGCTCGACACCCTGGCGCAAGACGTGGCGCGCCTGCCGGTGCGGGCTGCAGTGACCCGTCCGGTGGTGGGCCAATACCTGAGCATGGTGCGCACCCTCGCTGCAGCCTGGCAAGCACGGGCCCGCCCGGCGCTGGGCAGCGCGCTTGCGATGCTCGCTTTTGTCGGGCACAGCATGGCGCAGCCAGCCGTTCTGGCAGCCCTGCAGGCGCCAGGGCCGGACCAGCAAGGCGGCGCCCACGCCCTCGACGCCTTGCGCCGCCGCATGGCCGCGCCCTTGGCCGCCCTCGACACCCTCAGCCGCGACGTCGCCAGCTACCTGGCGCAAATGGCGCGCG
>JAURVW010000994.1 GCA_030655275.1 Solirubrobacteraceae bacterium | reverse complement strand
GCCGGCTTCGACAAGAACGCGGAGGTCCCGGACGCGCTGCTGCGGATCGGCTTCGGGTTCGCGGAGATCGGCACGGTGACGCCGCAGGCGCAGCCCGGCAACCCGCAGCCGCGGATGTTCCGCCTGCCCGCCGACCGCGCGGTCATCAACCGTCTCGGCTTCAACAACGCCGGGCATGCGGCGGCGCTCGTGCGGCTCAGCCGGCGTCAGGGCCGCGGCGGGGTGGTCGGCGTGAACGTGGGGGCCAATAAGGACTCCTCCGACCGCGTCGCCGACTACGTCGACGGCATCCGCACCTTCGCCTCCGTCGCCTCGTACTTCACGGTCAACGTCTCCTCTCCGAACACGCCCGGTCTGCGTGACCTGCAGGCCAAGGACGCGCTCGACGACCTGCTGCGCAGGACGCTCGACGCGCGCGACGCGATCGCGATCGCGCAGGGCACGCAGGTGCCGGTGCTGCTCAAGATCGCACCGGACCTCACGGAGGACGGCCTGAGGGAGGCCGTCGAGGTCGCCCTGGAGCGTGGGGTGGACGGACTGATCGTGGCCAACACCACCCTCGCCCGGGACGGGCTCACCGATCCCCAGTCCTCCGAGTCCGGGGGCATGTCGGGCGCACCGCTCTTCCACCGGTCGACGGCGTTCCTCGCGCGCGTGCGGCAGCTTGCCGGCCCCGACCTGCCGGTCATCGGCGTGGGCGGTGTGCTGACGGGCGACGACCTCTACGAGAAGCTGCGCGCGGGCGCGAACCTCGTGCAGCTGTACACCGGATTCGTCTTCGGCGGGCCGGCGACGGCACCCCGCGTGCTCGGCGAGCTCCTCGCCCGGATGGATCGCGATGGCGTGCGTGATGTCACCGAGGTGGTCGGGCGCGGCGTCGACGAGTGGGCCTCGCGGCCGATCTGACCACGGCCGTCGCGCCAGCTCGGCGTGCAAGGTCGGTTGCGAGCGGGGTCGATCTCGGCGGGTTCGCGTGTCCGTTTGTGGGCCACGCACGAAGGTCGCGTCGCCCGAGTTCCGTCGGTTCGTCAGGGCCTATGCAAAAGCTGCCCACAAGCTGTCAATCGCGGCCGTCCCAACGCGACCCGATCGGGTCCCGCTCGGACGGCCGATCGCCCGTCGTGTCGCGGCAACGTTTGTTGCCCTTGCGCGATAAGCCCCGCTCCTTGCGCACTTTTCGCCCGCTTGGCGCTGAGTCCATCCACGTCGCAGAGCGGAGTCTGATACGGGGACATGGGGCCGGACTGAGCCTCAACTAAAGCTTGAGGCGACTTGCCTGTCTGCCCCGGTGACGAGGTGTATATTCCCCAACCGGATGGCACCCGCGACGACGAATTCTCCCCTGAAGCAAGCGACCCCTGAGCGGTCCCTCGCACAACGGATGGAAGCGCTCCAGCGCGCCAACGAAATTCGTTCTCACCGGGCGCAGCTCAAGCGCGACCTGAAGTCCGGCCGCACGTCGATCGTGCAGCTCCTGGACGCTCCGCCGGAGTACCTGCTCACGGCCAAGGTGTTCGACATGATCGTCGCCGTCCCGAAGTTCGGCCGCGTGAAGGCCAACCGGGTCCTGCAGCAGTGCCGGATCTCGCCGAGCAAGACGATCGGTGGCCTCACGGACCGCCAGCGCGTCGAGCTCGTAGACCTGCTGCGTCGCTAGAACCCCGATGGCCCGCGTGGTCGTCATCACCGGCCCCAGCGGGGTCGGCAAGGGCACGCTGATCCGCGCGCTGCGCGATCGGATCCCCGAGCTCGAGCTCTCCGTCTCCGCCACCACGCGGAGCCCGCGGCCCGGCGAGGAGAACGGCCAGGCGTACTGGTTCCTCTCCCGCGAGGACTTCGAGAAGCAGATCGCCGACGGCGGCTTCGTCGAGCATGCCGAGTACTCCGGCAACCGTTACGGCACGCTGCGGGAAGATCTCGACAAGCGCACGTCGGCCGGCCGGCCCGTCCTCCTCGAGATCGAGGTCCAGGGCGCGAGGCAGGTTTCCAAGACGATGCCCGAAGCCCTCAGGATCTTCATCGCGCCCCCGTCGCCCGAGACGCTTCGTACGCGGCTCGTCGGTCGGGGCACCGACGCCAAGGAGCAGATCGACCGACGTCTCCAGGTCGCCGAGGACGAACTCGCGGCGCAGCCCGAGTTCCCCGTCGTGGTGATCAACGACCGCCTCGAGGATGCGATCGAGGAGCTCACGCGCGTGGTCTCCGAAGGCATCGCCGAGGCGCGCTCCTGACCGAGCGGCGCGGGCCCGCGGCACGCGCGCGGGGTACGGAGGCCGGGTCCGCTACGATCCCTGGGTGATCTCTCCTCGCGTCGACCGACTCCTTGACCACGCCGACTCCAACTACGCGTCGGTGATCGTGGCCGCCAAGCGCGCCCGCCAGATCAACGCGTACTACCACTCCCTCGGCGAGGGTGCCTTCGACGAGTTCGCGCCGCCGATGGTCGAGACGGTCTCCAAGAACTACCTCACGATCGCCCTCGAAGAGGTCGCGGCCGGCAAGATCGACTACCACTACCGGTAGCCGCTCGGGCGCTCCGTCCCACGGATCGCCTCACTCCGCTCGGCGCCCAGGGTGGCGCCGGGTCCCAACCCTTCACCGGGAGCATTCGCGCGCATGGCACGCATCCTGCTTGGCGTCTCCGGCAGCATCGCCGCCTACAAGGCG
>JAURVW010000088.1 GCA_030655275.1 Solirubrobacteraceae bacterium | reverse complement strand
CCGGCCAGGCGCGGGTCGCCGGGCAGGGCAAGTCGACCGCGGCGATCCTCGGCAGCCTGCGCGGCGGCGTTCGTTTGCGACTCGCGCAAGGCTCGATCTCGCATCTCGCGATCGAGGCCGCCGGGCTCGACCTGGCGCAAGGCCTGGGCATGCTGATCAAGGGCGACGACTCGCTCGCACTGCAATGCACGGTCGCCGATTTCACGGCGTCGCAAGGCGTGCTCACGCCACGCGCGTTCGTCATCGACACGCGCGATTCGCTGCTGTGGGTCGATGTGACCGTGTCGCTCGCGTACGAAGGCCTGGACCTCAAGGTCAGGACGACGCCGAAGGACTTCAGCCCGCTCGCGTTGCGCACGCCGGTGCGCTTGCGTGGCACCTTCTCCGATCCGAGCGTGTCGCTCGACCCGAGCCGGCTCGGCCCGCGTGTCGGCGCGGCGGCGGTGCTCTCGCTGCTGAACCCGCTCGCCGCGTTGATCCCGTTCATCGACGTCGGCGACAAGGAAGACGCGCAGAAGGGCGCCGATACTTGCCGCGAACTCTCGCGCCGCATCGCCGCACGCCCGGCCTTGCCGGCGCCGCCGGTCAAGGCCGCGCCCGTCAAGCGCAACGGCGCCTCGAACGGGTAGGAGAAGAACTACGGTTCGTCGGGGCCCAGTCCGCTGGAGTGGGCAGGGGGGCATTTCGATACTTCATGCACCGCGGAGACGGCTCCGCGCCCATGAAAAGGAATCGAGATGATCACGCTCCAGCACTGCAAGACCGGCATCGCCATCGCCGCCATGTTCGCCGCATCGGGTGCTTTCGCCGCGACCGGCAACAAGGCCGACTACAACGCGGCGAAGGACCGCATCAGCGCCGAGTACAAGGCCGACAAGGCCGCTTGCAGTGGCTTCAGCGGCAACAAGAAGGACATCTGCGAGGAGCAGGCCAAGGGCAAGGAAAAGGTTGCCAAGGCCGAGGCCGAATACAACTACACCGGCAAGGTGAGCGACCAGAACAAGATCGCGACCGAGAAGGCCGATGCCGATTACGCCGTCGCCAAGGAAATGTGCGACGACAAGGGCGGCAACGACAAGGACGTGTGCAAGACCGAGGCGAAGACCACGCACACGAAGGCCATCGCCGACGCCAAGGCGAACAAAAAGGTCGGCGAGGCCCGCAAGGACGCCGCCGAAGACAAGCGCGACGCCGACTACAAGCTCGCCACCGAGAAGTGCGACGCGCTTGCCGGCGATGCGAAGGCCGCGTGTGTGAGCGCCGCCAAGTCGAAGTACAACAAGAGCTGATCTCCTTTTCCGCTCGCGAAAAGCCGGCAATCGCCGGCTTTTTCGCGTGTGGACACGAGCCACGGGCAAAGCCCCGAGAGCGCCGCGCCGACCTGATAACGTATGCGATCGCCGGCGCG
>JAURVW010000993.1 GCA_030655275.1 Solirubrobacteraceae bacterium | reverse complement strand
GGCCTTGTATCAGGTCGATCGCGTCGCGCTCGTCCGACCGTCGGACGGGTCGCGTGCCGGTCTCGTCGACGGCGTCCCAGGCGCGTCCGAGCCGCTCGACCGCCTCGAGCAGGACGTCCTGCGGCTCCGTGAACGGAAGTCGCACATGGCCCTCCCCGTCGGCCGCTCGGGACGAGTAGAACCGCGATCCGGGCAACAGCCGCAGGCCCTGGCCTTCCGCGCTGGCGACGAGCCGCGAGGAGACCCGCCGCGGAAGCCCCACCCAGAGGCTGAGCCCGCCCGCCGGGACCGGCACGTCGAACGACGGCAGCCGCTCGCGCACCGCCGACACGAGCAGGTCGCGCTGTTCGCGGATCGTGACGAGGTTCGTCTCCTGGTAATCGGACCGCAGGGCCTCGACGGCGACGATCTGGTCGAAAGCCGCGGCGGCCATGTCGAGGCGCATCCGGGTCTGCACGAACTGGCTGACGAGGTGGTGCGGCGCCCGGATCCAGCCGATCCGCAGGCCGCCCCAGAGGATCTTCGAGAGCGACCCGACCGTGACGGCGTCGGCGTCGAAGGTGGCGTACGGCGCAGGCACCTCGATCGGGTCGAGGGCCACCTCGCGCAGGGTCTCGTCGATCACGGTCGTCGTCGCGGACCGCCGCAGCACATGGGTGATCTCCTCACGCTGCTCGTTCGGCATGAGCGACGACGTGGGGTTGTGGAAGTCGGGCACGAGCACGGCGAGTCGGCTGCCCGGAGCGGTACGGCGCACGTCGCTCGTCGTCCACGGCGTGGAGGTGTAGGGCAGAGGCAGGAGCCGGCCGCCGACGCCGGCGATGGTGTCGAACGCGTGCGGGTAGCCGCACGCCTCGACGATCACCTGGTCGCCCCGGCCCACGAGCGCCGCCGCGACGATCGCAAGTGCGCCCTGGGCCCCGGCGGTGATGATGATCTGCGAGGCGTCGGTCGGCAGGCCCTGGGCGGCGTACCGCTCGGCGACGAGCTCGCGCAGCGGTCGATAGCCGTCGGGCAGGTAGCCCGTCGTCGAGAGCAGCGCCGGGAGCTTCTCGAGGGCACGCCCGTAGGCCGCGCCGAGGCCGGGTGCCGCCTGACGCGCAGCCTGCAGCAGGGAGATCGTGTCGTCGCCGACATCGGTCTCGAGGATCACGCTCATGCTCGATTCGGCGAGCGGCAGCCGCACCACACTGCCGGAGCCGCGCACGGAGGTGAGCAGCTCGCGCTCCCGGAGTTCCTCGTAGGCCCGCGTGGTCGTGGTGCGGCTCACGTCGAGCGCCTCGGCCAGCGCGCGCTCGCTCGGCAGGCGCGTCCCCGCCGGAACGCGGGCATCGATCACGAGCACGCGAATCGCGCCGGCCAGGTCCTGGTAGGCCGGGCCACGACCCCGCCAGGAGCCGAGCAGGGCGGCGAGTCGGGCAGCAGGCAGGGCAACCATGCAGGCCACGGTAGCCCAATTGGCCATGGAAACCAATGCCACCGTTCGTCAGACTGACCGGATCATGACCACCCGCCGTCTCCCACGCCGCTTCGCGCAGCTGCTCATCGGTCTCTGGCTCTACGGCGCGACGATGGCGTTCATGATCGAGTCGGGTCTCGGACTCGACCCGTGGGACGTGTTCCACGAGGGCCTCACCATCCACGTCCCGCTCTCGTTCGGCGCCGTGACCGCGATCGTCGGCGTCGCCGTCCTCCTCGCGTGGATCCCGCTGCGGCAGAAGCCCGGCATCGGGACGGTCCTCAACGTGGTCGTGATCGCCATCAGCGTCGACGTCACCCTCGCCTGGCTGCCGCACGCCGCGAACACCGCCGTCGCCCTGCCGATGCTCGCGATCGGCGTGATCGGGAACGGGCTGGCGGGCGCGCTCTACGTGAGCGCCGATCTCGGCCCGGGGCCACGCGACGGCCTGTGGGTCGCGATCGTCGCCAGGTCCGGCCTCACCGTCCGACTCGTGCGCACGTCGATCGAGGTCCTCGTGCTCGTCACCGGGTTCATCCTCGGCGGCACCGTCGGCCTCGGGACCATCGTCTACGCCCTGGCGATCGGCCCCGTGGTCCAGTTCTTCCTCCCGCTCGTGAAGATCGAGCGACCGCCTTCGGATGGTCCCGGTCAGCCGTTCGACGGCAACTCCGCGGCGACGGCTTCCAACGCCGCATGAAGATGCCGCACCGCCGGGTTCTCGCCGGTCGACGTGCGCCACACGACGCTGACCTGGCGTTGCGGGGTCGGGTTGACCACCGGCAGCGCGCGCACGTCGGGCGGCAGCGTCTCGCGACCGAGGCGCGGCACGAGCGCGGTGGCGGCGCCGGCCCGGACGAGCGCGACGTGCGTGGCGTAGGTGGTGTCGAAGTAGCGGATGTCCGGCGTGAGGCCGTGCATCGCGAACATCTGCAGCACCCACTCGTGGCAGATCGAGCCCGCGTGGGTGGTGACCCACGTGTCGGCCGCCACCTGTGGAGGACTCACGCTCGCCGCACCGGCGAGCGGGTGGTCGTCGCGGACCAGGACGT
>JAURVW010000079.1 GCA_030655275.1 Solirubrobacteraceae bacterium | reverse complement strand
GCCACCAGCGACGATTGCGTTATCAGCGCCATCGTCGCGTGCGCTCGTCGCCGGTCTGCCCTGTCCGCCGCCCTCGCCGCGTCGCACGCCCCCACCGGAACGCACCCGGACAGCGTCAGCGTCGCGCACCTCTATCGCCAGATGTGGCACTACGCCCGCGGTGCGCGTGGCTGGTTGCTGCTCTCGTCGGCGATGCTGGTGGCCTCCCAATTGTTGAAGCTCGCGGTGCCGTGGTTCTCCGCGCAGGCGATCGATCTGCTGCAGAAGAGCGCGACCGGCGGCGCGAACCTCTCCCGTTGCCTGCCGTGGGTCGGCGGCATTGTCGGCCTCTATGCGCTCTCGTGGGCGATGCACGGCCCGGGCCGCGTGATCGAGCGGACCGTCGCGCTGCGCGTGCGGCGCGCGCTCGCCGACGAGCTCTACGGCCGCCTGGCCGGCGCACCGCTGGCGTGGCACGGCACGCACCACCCGGCCGAACTCGCGCACCGCATGACGCAGGCGACGCAGGCGCTCTCGAACTTCACGCAGAGCCAGTTCATCTACCTGCAGAACGCCGTCAGCCTGGTCGGCCCGATCGTCGCGCTGATGTTGCTCTCGGCAACGACCGGCAGCGTCGCGATCGGCGGGATGGTCGTCGTCGCCGCGACCATCGTCGCCTTCGACCGCGCGCTGATGCGCCACGCGCGGGTCGAGAACGATGCCGAACGCCGCCACGGCGCGACGCTGATCGATTGCCTCTCGAACGTGCTGACCGTCCTCAGCCTGCGCCTGCAGGGCACGACGCGGCGCCTGCTGATGAAGCGGCTGCAGGCGGTCGAAGCCCCGCTGGTCCGCAACATCACGCTCGCCGAATGGAAGTGGTGCGCGGTCGACCTGCTCTCGATCTCGCTGACCTGGGGGCTGGTCGCGCTCTACGCCTGGCGCAGCAGCGCCGCGGGCGCCCAGGGCGGGCTGATGCTCGGCGGCATCTTCATGGTCTACCAATACGCGCAGCAATCGAGCGGCGTGATCGGCTCGCTCGCCGGCAACCTGCAGAACTTCGCGCGCATCCGCACCGACTACGCGAGCGCCGCGCCGATCTGGGCCGCGCCGCTCGCCGCACGCGAAACGCGCGAGCAGGCACTGCCGGCGAACTGGCGCCACATCGACTTGTGCGACCTCGCGTGCGCGTATCCCGCCGATGGCGAGCACG
>JAURVW010000077.1 GCA_030655275.1 Solirubrobacteraceae bacterium | reverse complement strand
CGTGCTCGGCGCGGCCGGCGGACTGCTCCTGCTCGTCGTCGTGGCGCTCGCAGTGCCCCTCACCCGCAATCGGCTGCTCGGGCTGAGTCCGCTGTCGATGAGCACGGTGTCCGACCGCTTCCTGATCTACCGTGACGCGCTGGCGCTGATCGGGCAGCGGCCGTTCACGGGCGTGGGTGCGAGCGGGTTGGTGGATGCGGTGCCCGCCGTGCAGGACGCGCTCTGGTACGAGGCGGTCGGCACGGGCACGGTGCTGGACTCGCCGCACAACCTGCTGCTGCAGGCCGCGCTCGCCGGCGGGCTGCCGCTCGCGCTGCTGCTGGCCGTGACGGGCGTGCTCGTGCTGCTCACGGGCCTCCGCCGCTGGGCCGCCGCCGTGCGCGCCGGGCGAGGATCCGCGGCCCTCCCCTCGGCGGTGGTCAGGCCCGCGCTGCTCGCCGGGGCGGTGGCCGCGCTCACGGGCACGGCGGCAGCCCTCGCCACCTCGTTCACGGTGCCGGCCACCGCCCTCCTCTGCTGCCTGCTCGTCGGCCTGCTCGTGGCCCGAGCCCCCGAGACGCCCCCCGAGCAGCCCGGTGATAGCGGGCCGGAGGTGGCTCCAGCGTCGGAGGTGGTGCGCGGGTCGGAGGTAGTGCGCGGTTCGGAGGTGGCTCCCTCGTCGGAGATGGTGTCGGGCTCCGCGGTGGTGCCCGGGTCGGAGGGGGCGTGGGGGTCGGAGGTGGTGCGCGGGTCGGATGTGGCTCCCGAGTCGGGGGTGGCGGGTACGTGGCCGATGGTGGGAGCCGGGACCGGGTGGCGAGGTGCCGGAGTGCGTCGGACGGCGGCGGGGGCGCGAACGGCTGTGCTCGCTGTGGGTGCCGCGGTGCTCGTGGTCGCTGCTGCAGCCGAGATCCCGTTGCAGCAGGCGCTCGACCGCGCGTCGGCGAGCACGGCGCAGCTGACCGGCGACACGCCTGCCGGCGCTTCGGGTGCGGCGAGCGGCGAGGCGGTGGACGGCGCTTTGGGCGGGGCGAGCAGCGACGGGGCCGCCGGCGCTTCGGGTGCGGCGAGCGGCGAGGCGG
>JAURVW010000072.1 GCA_030655275.1 Solirubrobacteraceae bacterium | reverse complement strand
CGAGGCGGTCGATGGTCTGGTTGACCCGCCACTGCAGCTCCTGGACCCGGCGCGGGGGCCGCACGACCCAGCCCTGGTCGCGGAAGTAGCGCTGGAGCTCGCCCCGGATGGTGGGGACGGCGTAGGTCAGCAGATCGTTGCGCAGCAGGGGGTCGAAGCGGTGCACGGCCTTGGTCAGCCCCTCGTAGGCGGCCTGCACGAGGTCGTCCTGGGGCACGCCGCGGCTCCGGTAGCGCGAGGCCACGGCCTCGGCCACGCCGCGGTTGATGAGCACCACGCGCTCCAGGATCCGCTCACGCTCGGCGGGGTCGCCGCACGTGACGGACTCGGTCAGCAGGGCCGCGGTCTGCTCGGAGCGCTCCGCACGGGTCAGCCCGCGGTCGCCGTCGCGGCGCGTCGTACGACGCGGGGTGCGCGGCTCGGGGACCACGTCCACGGTGTCGTCGGCGGCCGTGTCGGGGGACACCTCGGAGGAGGCGGCGGTTGAGATGTCGGAGAACGGGGACTGGACGGTGACGGTCATCGGTGAGGCTCCATCCCGAGCGGGTAACTCGTGGTGTCCGCCCCCGCAGATCTTGGAGGGGCGCCGGGGCGGCGAGTGCGCGGCTCGCATCGCTGATCGGCATCGTCGACACCGAACCGCCGCCCGCGCCGGTGCTGATCGAACGCATCGAAGGAGCCGTGCCATGACCCGCGCCATCGTCGTCGTGCTCGACTCGTTCGGCGTCGGCGCCGCGCCCGATGCGGCGCGCTTCGGCGATGTCGGCGCCGACACCTTCGGCCACATCGCGCAGTGGTGCGTCGCCGAGGGCCGGCCGTTGCGGCTGCCGAACCTCGCCAGGCTCGGCCTGCCGCAGGCGGCGCACGCGGTCAGCGGGCAATGGCCGGCGGGCATCGCCGTCGTCGACGCGCCGGAAGGCGCCTACGGCGCGGCCGCCGAAGTCAGCCTCGGCAAGGACACGCCGAGCGGCCACTGGGAACTGATGGGTTGCCCGGTCGAGTTCGAATGGGGCTACTTCGCGAAGACCGACGACCCGACGGCCTCCGTGTTCCCCGACGAGCCGATGCAGCGCTGGCTCGCCGCCTGCGGCCTTGCCGGCAGCCTCGGCAACTGCCACGCGAGCGGCACCGAGATCATCGACCGGCTCGGCGATGAACACCTGCGCACCGGCTGGCCGATCTGCTACACGAGCAGCGACAGCGTGTTCCAGATCGCCGCGCACGAAACGCACTTCGGCCTCGAGCGGCTCTACGCGATCTGCGAGGCCGCGAAGACGATCTTCGACGAGCTCAACATCGCGCGCGTGATCGCGCGGCCTTTCGTGAATGTCGTCGGCGCCGACGGCCGCTATCGCCGCACCGCGAACCGGCACGACTACATCACGCCGCCACCCTCGCCGACCTTGCTCGACACGCTCGTCGCGGCCGGCCGCGAGGTGCACGGCGTCGGCAAGATCCGCGACATCTTCGCGGCGCGCGGCATCACCCACCACCGTGCCGGCGACGGCAACGCTGCGCTCTGCGAACAGACGCTTGCCGCCACCCACGCCTGCGCCGACGGCGGCCTG
>JAURVW010000071.1 GCA_030655275.1 Solirubrobacteraceae bacterium | reverse complement strand
GTCTTGCCGTCGCCGCGCTCGGAAGCCTGCTGCTCGTGGCTGCGGATCTCGCGTTCACGTGACCACCTAGATCGCGCGCATGTGGACACCTGGATCGGCCAGCGTGGACAGCCGGATCGGCTCTCGTGGACACCTGGATCGGCCAGCGTGGACAGCCGGATCGGCCCACGTGGACACCCGGATCGCCGAGGCGTGGACAGCGAGATCGCGGGCCTGTTGACGCGAATCGCTCGACCGCCCCGGAGGTCGTGATCGAAGCGAGCTGACGTCGTGAGTCGCACCTGCTCTCGGTAGCCGAAAGGAGACCGAGGGCCATGGAACGACTAACGATGAGCAAGGTACGAGAAGTTCTGCGTGTGCACTGGTCGCTCGGTCGAAGCGTGCGCGAAACGGCGCGCGCGACGTCGACGAGCCATGGCGTCGTCTCGAAAATCGCAAACCGAGCGAAGTGCGCTGGCCTCGACTGGGGAGCGGTCGATGCGCTTGGCGACGAGGCGCTCGAGCAGCGGCTCTACGGTGGCCCTAAGTTCTCGCGAAGCCCCGAACGCCCACTGCCAGACCCAGCGTGGATGCACGTCGAGCTGCGCCGCCCGGGCGTCACACTCGAGCTGCTTCACCTCGAGTACCTGCGCGAGAACCCGAAAGGGTTTCGCTACACCGCATTCTGCGAGGTCTATCGACGATGGCTCAAGGGTCGTGGCGTGACGATGAGGCAACGCCACGTCGCGGGCGAGAAAATGTTCGTCGACTACTCCGGTAAGCGCCCGAGCGTCGCCGACCCAACCACCGGCGAGATTCGGGCGGTCGAGCTCTTCGTCGCCGTGCTCGGCGCATCGAATCTCACGTACGCCGAAGTCACGTGGACGCAGAGAATTCCCGATTTTCTCGGCGCACACGTGCGGGCATTCGAATTCTTCGGGGGAGTTTCCAAGATCACAGTCCCCGACCAACTTCGGAGCGCGGTGCGTGTACCTTGCAAGTACGAGCCTACGATCGCGCGCTCCTACGAGGACCTCGGTCGGCACTACGGCACCGCGATCGTACCAGCGCGCCCGGGAAAGCCTCGCGACAAGGCGAAGGTGGAGGTCGCTGTCCAGGTCGCGCAGCGCTGGGTGATAGCGCGCCTGCGCAACGAGATCTTCTTCTCGTTGCCCGAGCTCAACGTGCGCATCCGCGAGCTTCTCGAAGAGCTCAACGAGCGACCGATGAAGAAGCTGGGTGGGCTGTCGCGCCGCGTGCTCTTCGAGCGAATCGAGAAGTCGGCATTGAGCCCGCTCCCCGCAGACCCTTTTGTGGTCTCGGAGTGGTGCCGCGCGAAGGTGAACGTCGACTACCACGTCAGCGTCGGCAAGCACTTGTACTCCGCCCCCTTCGTGTACGTGCACGAGGACGTCGAAGTGCGCCTCACGCACTCGACTGTCGAACTCTTTCATCGCGGAAAGCGAATCGCATCGCACGTCCGATCGGCGAAGTATGGTTTCACGACGGACGTGCTCCACATGCCGGAGTCGCACCGCCAGCACTTCGCTGGCGGCGATGCGCTGCTCGCGTGGAGCTCGACAGTAGGGCCGATGACGGCTGCGCTCGTGCAGCGTCTCTTCGACGCGAACCCCGTCAGGGAACAAGGTTGGCGCTCCGCGAAGGGACTCCAGCGCCTTGCGAAGAAGTACGGCGACCTGCGCCTCGAAGCAGCGTGCGAGCAAGCCGTGCGCTTCGGAGCGCGGAGCTACAAGCCCGTCGAGCGCATCCTCGCGCTGGGACGTGAGAGCGCGGAGCGCGAGCCGCAACCCGGAACTCCTATCGCGCACGAAAACGTGCGCGGCCCCGACTACTTCCATTGAAAGAAAGGAATGATGAAATGCTGAATGAACCAACTCTCCAAAAGCTCCACGAGCTTCGCCTGTCGGCGATGGCCGAAACGTGGCAAGCGCAATCTCGTGACGCGAAAACGGGCGAACTCGGCTTCGACGAGCGCTTCGCACTGCTTGTCGACGCTGAGCACGGCGCGCGTGACAACCGAAAGTTGACACGGCTTTTGAAAGAAGCGGACCTGCGCATACCGGGTGCTTGCCTCGAAGACGTCGACACGTCGACGGGGCGCGGGATCGAGCGCGCGACGTTGCGACAGCTCGGCTCATGCACGTGGGTGAACGAACACTTGAACGTGCTCGTCATGGGCGCGACCGGCGTCGGCAAGAGCTATCTCGCCTCGGCGCTCGGGCAGGCGGCGTGTCGGCGTCGGTTTCGCGTGTCGTATCGGCGGATGCCACGTCTCTTCGACGAGCTCGCGCTCGCGCGCGCCGACGGCTCCTATGCGCGCGCTCTGGCGCGGCTCGCGAAGGCGGATGTGCTCATCCTCGACGACCTCGGTCTCGGCTCCTTGAGCGAGCCGCAGCGGCACGATTTGCTCGAGGTGATGGAGGACCGCTACGGCAAGTCGGCGACCGTCGTGACGAGCCAACTCCCCCTCGCGAAGTGGCAC
>JAURVW010000067.1 GCA_030655275.1 Solirubrobacteraceae bacterium | reverse complement strand
CATCTGGGAGGCGTTCGCCAATCCGTACGCCGCAGTACCCTCGATGCACATCGGGTTCGCGCTCATGATCGGCCTGTCGATCGCCTCGCTGGTGAAGTCGCCGAAGGCACGTGTCTTCTGGCGGACCTATCCGGCTGCCATCCTGTTCGTGGTCGTCGCCACGGGCAATCATTTCTGGCTCGACGCCTTCGCCGGTGCCGTCGTCGCCGGCCTGGGCGCCATCGCCGCCGGAGCCCTGGGGCGCGTACGACCCGCCGCCTGGGCCTGGACC
The DNA here is from genome assembly GCA_030655275.1 of Solirubrobacteraceae bacterium. Taxonomy (GTDB): domain Bacteria; phylum Actinomycetota; class Thermoleophilia; order Solirubrobacterales; family Solirubrobacteraceae; genus JAGIBJ01. The sequence continues at coordinate 1,925 of JAURVW010000067.1, read as the reverse complement.
CCTCACTCCTCGAGAGCCACCACGTGACCACCACTCCTCCGAACGCGACCCAGCGTCCCCGCATCATCAGCGCCGAGCGCAGCGATCTCGTGCGCAACCGGCTGATCGAGTCCCGCCTCACGCCGAACGCGATCTCGCTCACCGGCCTCGTGCTGTGCCTGATCGCGGCCGCGCTCGTCTACGCCGACGAGCTCTTCCTCGGCGGCGTCGCGTTCGTGATCGGCTCGGTCTGCGACATGCTCGACGGCAAGTACTCGCGGATGTCGGGCAAGGCGTCGCCCTTCGGTGCGTTCCTGGACTCCACCCTCGACCGGATCGAGGAGGGCGTGATGCTCACCGTGATCGCCGCCAGCTTCGCCGGCGCCGCGACCGCGACCGACGACAACCGCCTGATCGTGGGCGTGGTCGGCATCGCGATCGTGTCGTCGATCATGGTCTCCTACACGCGCGCCCGGGCCGAGGCGCTCGGTGTGGAGTGCAAGGTCGGCTTCGGCAATCGCGCCGGACGCGTCATCATCCTGTCCGCAGGACTTCTCCTCGCCGACCTCGGCGTGCTCGAGCCCGCGATCTATCTTCTCGCCGTGCTCAGCACCGTCACGGTGTTCCAACGAATCTTCCACGTCCGCAAGCAGCTGATCGCCGGCCCTCCGGCCGTCTGATCGCGCTGCGAGCCCCCATCATCATCCCTTCCCTCAGGAGTACCACCACCACATGACTGACCGTCAACAGGAGAAGGTCCGCGTCGCGATCATCGGCGTCGGCAACTGCGCCAACAGCTTCGTGCAGGGCGTCTACCACTACGCGAACGCCGGCGAGTCCGAGGACATCCCGGGCCTCATGCACACCACCCTCGGTGGCTACCACGTGCGCGACATCGAGTTCACGGCCGCGTTCGACGTGAACGCGACGAAGGTCGGCAAGGACCTCGGCGAGGCCATCTGGGCCGACCCGAACAACACCATCAAGTTCACCGACGTCCCCACGGACACCGGCGTCACGGTCCATCGCGGCATGACGCACGACGGCATCGGCAAGTACCCGGCGACGAAGATCTCCAAGGCGCCTGGCCCGACCGACGACATCGTCCAGATCCTCAAGGACACGAAGACCGACGTCGTCGTCTCCTACCTGCCGGTCGGTTCCGAGCAGGCCACGAAGTGGTACGTCGAGCAGGTCCTCGAGGCCGGCTGCGCCTTCGTGAACTGCATCCCGGTGTTCATCGCCTCCGAGGACTACTGGAACGACCGCTTCATCGCGAAGGGCCTGCCGATCATCGGCGACGACATCAAGTCGCAGGTCGGCGCGACGATCGTGCACCGCACGCTCGCCCGTCTCTTCCACGAGCGCGGCGTGCACCTCGAGCGCACCTCGCAGCTCAACGTCGGCGGCAACATGGACTTCTTCAACATGCTCGAGCGCGAGCGCCTCGAGTCGAAGAAGATCTCCAAGACGCAGGCCGTCACGTCGGTCATGGGGCGCGAGCTCCCGAAGGACGACGTCTACATCGGCCCGTCGGACTACGTGCCGTGGCTCACCGACCGCAAGTGGGCTCACATCCGCCTCGAAGGCAAGTCCTTCGGCGACGTGCCGCTCGTGCTCGAGACCAAGCTCGAGGTGTGGGACTCCCCGAACTCGGCCGGCGTGATCATCGACGCCGTCCGCTGCCTCAAGCTGGCCCTCAACCACGGCCTCTCCGGCCAGATCGACGGCCCGTCGTCGTACTTCATGAAGTCGCCGAAGAACCAGCAGCCCGACGAGATCTGCCGTCAGAACACCGACGAGTTCATCGAGGCGCACGCCTACAAGGGCAACGCGGCCACCGTCTAGTCGACGCCCCGCTCGCGCGGAGCGCTCGCTCCGCGCATCGCCACGCCGGCCCGGCGCGTCCCACCAGCGGACGCGCCGGGCCGGCGTCGTTCCGGGGC
>JAURVW010000066.1 GCA_030655275.1 Solirubrobacteraceae bacterium | reverse complement strand
TGCTGCTGCTCGACGAGCCGCTCGCCTCGGTCGACGCCCTCACCCGCGACGAACTCCACGAGCTCCTGCTCGCCCACGCACGCACGGCGGGGCACGGCGCGGTGCTCGTGACGCACGACCTCGACGAGGCCGTGCGCCTCGCCGACCGCGTCCTCGTGCTCCGGCCCGGCGCAGGTGGTGGCCCGTCGACACTCCACGACGGGCCCGCACTCAGCGGGCAGGTCGGTCAGCGCCTCGAACATCGCGGCGGCGAGCCGCTGCGTGCCGCGCTCCGCGAAGCTCTCGGGACTGCAGCGTGAGTGTGGCCACCGCCGTCGGCGAATCGACCGATCCCACGCCCGACGTCCCGGCTGCCACGCTCGCCGCAGGCCGCCGCCGCGGAACCACCGTCCTGGCGCCGCTCCTGCTCGTCGCCGTGCTCATCGCGGCCTGGCAGGCCCTCGCCGACCTGCGCCACATCGATCCGATCGTCCTGCCGGCGCCGTCCGACGTGGCGACGGCCGCCTGGGACGACCGCAGCCTCCTGTTCGACGGCCTGCTGCGCACCACGTCGATCGTGCTCGCCGGCATCGTGATCGCAGCCGCCCTCGGCGTCCTGGTCGGCGCGGCGCTGCACCGGTCGCCCACCGCGCGCCGCGCCGTCGAACCGCTGCTCGTCGGCTCGCAGGCCATCCCGATCCCCGTCCTCGCGCCGCTCCTCGTGATCTGGCTGGGCTTCGGCCTGGCCCCACAGCTCGTGCTCGTGGTGGTCGTCGCGTTCTTCCCGGTCGCCGTCGCCACGCGCGACGCCCTCGCGTCGCTGGACCCCGAGACCGACCTCGTCCTGCGCAACCTGGGCGCATCGGGCTGGCAGCGCGTGCGCCTCGTCGAACTTCGCGGCGCGCTGCCCGGGATCGTGACCGGCCTGCGGCTCGCCGTCGTGTTCGCGGTGATCGGCGCCGTCTTCGCCGACTCGACCGGTTCGACGGCGACCACCGCCGCCGACCCCACGAGCACCGGCGGACTCGGCCGGATCGTGCAGGACGCGATCCCCCAGCTGGCGACGGATCGCGCCTTCGCTGCCATCGTGTTGCTGGCAGCCCTCGCCCTCGTCCTCTTCTGGTCCCTCGGCGCCGCCGAACGCCGCCTGGACCCCACGTCACCCCGATCCCTCCGAAGGACCCCATGACCCGCATCCCCCGACCTCGCCGCACCTTCGCCGCCCTCGTCGCCTGCGGCGCCCTGACCACCGCCGTCGCCTCCTGCGGTGAGCTGGAGGAGACCGGCGAGGCCGTCAAGACGCGCGATCAGGTCACGCTCGTCCTCGACTACTTCCCCAACGCCAACCACGCCGCCATCTATGCCGCCCAGTCGACCGGCGCCTTCGAACGCGCGGGCCTCGACGTGACGATCCAGCCGCCGAACGACGCGTCCACCCCGCTCAAGACGCTCGAGGCCGGCCAGGCCGACTTCGTCGTGTCGTACGAGCCCGAGGTGCTGCTCGCGCGTGACAAGGGCTCGAAGATCCAAGCCGTCCAGGCCCTCGTGCAGACGCCGCTCACCGCGGTCATCTCGCTCGCGAAGAAGCCGATCCGCACGGCGGAGAACTTCGAGAACACCACCATCGGCACCGCCGGCCTCCCCTCCCAGGCCGCGTATCTCGAGACGATCCTCTCCGAGGGGCGCGTCGATCCGGCGAAGGTCAAGCGCGTCGACCTCGGTTTCAACCTCACCCAGCCGCTCGTCGCGGGCCGCGTCGACGCGAGCCTCGGTGCGTTCTGGAACTACGAGGCGATCCAGCTCCAGCGCGAGAAGAAGTCGCCGGTCACCGTGAAGATCGAGGATCTCGGCGTCCCGACCTACAACGAACTCGTCCTCACCTCGACCGAGGAGACCGTCCGCAGCCGCGGCCCGCTCGTGCGCCGCATGGTGCAGGCGATCGGCTTCGGCGCCAAGGCGGTCCAGAAGGACCCGACCGTCGGCGTCGATGCCGTGATGGCCGCGGGTGGCAAGGGCCTCGACCGCGGACTCCAGGAGGCCTCGCTTGAGGCCACCCTCCCGGTGATGTTCCCGAAGGACACCGAGCACCCGTTCGGCTGGATGGACTCGATCGAGTGGGCCCAGTACGCCCGTTGGATGGAGACCCACGAGCTCATCACCACGAGCCGCGTCTCCGCGCGCGCCATCACCAACGAGTACCTCGCAGGCGAAGGCGTGGGAGACAAGACCAGCTCCTGATCCGCCCGGAGCACTGGCCCAGGCACGTCGAGGATCCCAACGCCTTCGAGGCAGCGATCCTCGACCTGCGGCCTGGTGGGTGCGTCAGGCGGCGAAGAGGTGCTCGGCGGCGTAGCCCGCCCAGGGTGAGTAGCGCGACACCAGTTCGTGAACCTGGTGCTCCGTCGCCATCGGGGTGCGGCCCTTGCGGTCGCGTTTGAGCTCCACCGTCCGGCCTTCGGTCTCCGCGACTGCGCGGGCCGAGGGCCGGTGGTCGTAGGAGGTGGCGAGCAGCGGCGCGGGCGTCAGCTCGACGCGCCCTTCCCACATCAGTCGACCGACCGACTTCAGCAGCCCCAGGTCGCCCGACGGAGATGCGTCGGGATGCCCCTGCCCGCGTGAGGCCATCATGGCCACGGTCCACGAGCCGAGCCCGGGGACGGCTCGGAGCTGGCGCCAGGCGTGCATCCTGTCCTCAGCCTCGAGATCGAGACCGCGCACCAGGAGCCGGCAGGTCTGCCGCAGCAGCAGCGTGCGACGCGCCGAGAGGCCGAGTCGCTCGATCTGCGCGGGAGCCAAGGCGAGGATCGCCTCGGGCGTCGGCGCGTCTCGCAGGCCAGTTCGCTCGCACCGGGCGCCGACCAGTCGCACGAGGCCTCGCTGGATCTTCGTCGCCTCGACGTACTCGATGAGCTGCTCGGTGATCGCCCACACGAGGGCCTCGTGCGGGCGATAGCGACAGGTCGGCCGCAGCCAGGGCCGGCGGCGCACGAACGGCGCGAGCACCGGGTCGTGCCAGGCGAGGTCGAGGAACGGACGGTGATCGAGATCGACCCCGAGCGAGCGGCGCCAGCGAGCCAGGGCCTCGTCGGCCAGGGCCTCGGTCGGGGCCCAGACGCCGATCACGACCGGTCCGTCACGGCGCGGCTGCGCCGCGCGCAGGAGCGCGAGCTCGCCGTCGTGGGAGGCCACCCGCTCCAGCAGCCCGTCGCGACGGCGCATCACGCCATCGGGCACGGCCCCGGGCAGTCGGTACGGCGCGACCGGGTCGACGATCACCCGACGATGGACGAGCCCCGCGAGCGGGTCGGCCTCGGCGGTGCGCTTCGCCTGGGTCGCGTGCTCGGCCTGGGCTGCGCCGACGGGTGAGGGGGCGTCACGGAGGATTCGCGAAGCGTACGGACCTCGGCGGACCGATGCACGAACACGTGTGCCCCTGGCGGGGCGAGGCCGCTAGGAGCGGTCGATCAGGTGCAGGTCGACGAGCAGGCTCGTCGTCGACTTCGTCTTGAGCTTGCGCTTCTTGCGGCTGAGACCAGGCGCCACGATGACGCGGTTGCGGCTCCGCTTGGGCAGGATCGCGGCGAGCACGAGGCCCGTCACGATGCCGGCGCCGCCGACGGCGACCGCCTTCACCGGGCCGCTGAGGCCGGTACGCCGGGGGACCGGTCGTGCGACGGGCCGGACCAACGGCGGTTCGACCACGGCGATCCCTTCGGCACGCGCGACGATGTCCTCGCCACGGGCCGGATCGATCGGTTCGCCTGCCGGGTCGTAGGTCACCGCTCCACCGTATCGCGCCACCGGGACGACCGCGACCAGCTGGCCGGTCGCCGGGGGCCGAACGTCCGCGCGCAGAGCCGCATCGGCGTACGGATCGTCGGCGGAGTACTTGCGTCCTGCGGCGAGCCTCGTCGGTCGATTCCGCCTATGCGTCCCAGGGCACGGGAGCCGGCAGCGGCTCCACGCCCTCCTGCAGCACCCGCTCGTACACGCGATAGCGCTTGTCGACCTTGCCGTTCATGCCCTGCATCGCCCAGTTCATGGGCTTGTTGGTCTCGAGGATCCAGCCCATCTCACCGGCGTCGATGACGCCCTTGGAGGCTGCGTCGAAGTGCTCGAGATAGAGCAATGCCGCGGCGCCGGTGTGCTGGTACTCGGGCAGCACG
>JAURVW010000065.1 GCA_030655275.1 Solirubrobacteraceae bacterium | reverse complement strand
GGTCTCGCCGGTCTCGCTCCACTGCACGCGCCGCTCGCCTTTGCGGCACGCCATGGTCTTGGGCAACACCCGCAGGAGTCGCTCGCCGCTCGGTTTGTAGCACCCGACCTTCGCCTCGGCTGCCGGCGCAGCAGCCAGGCTGAGCGTCATGGTGGTCGCGGCTGCCAGCAGCCACGACGTCGTCTTCGTGCGCACGTTCGTTCCCCCGCCAGACCGAATCGGGTGAGCAACGGTCTGGACCAGTCGACCCAACCACAGCACCGGGAGCGTTCACGCGCCAACGGCCTGCATGCAGGACAAATGGCAGCTCGAGCCGCTCCCCTGAACCCTCCCTCCCACTCACCTCGAGCCCGTCGCCGGCGCGCCCGACCGACGTCGCCACGTGACCCACCGGAAGTTGCGTGTCACAAATCGGGCCTCCCGGGGATCTACACAGAGATGACCTTGCTCCATCGCACGGCCCCGGACGCCGCCCTCCTGCGCCGCGCCGCGTCCGAACCGGCGGCCTTCGCCGAGCTGTACCTACGCCACGAGGCCGTGGTGGCGGGCTATCTGCAGCGCCGCACACGCAACGCGGAGGTCACCGCCGACCTCACCGCCGAGACCTTCGCGACCGCTCTCCTGCGCGCCGACCGCTTCTCGGGCGACGGCCCGGCCATCGCCTGGCTGCTCGGCATCGCCCGCAACCTGCATCTCCACTGGCTGCGCCGCGGGCGCGCCGAGGCTCGTGCGCGCGAGCGACTCGGGGTCGAGCTCGTCGTGCTCTCGCCGGCGTCGGCGGAGCGCGTTGAGGCGCTCACCGAGGTCGACGACCCCCGCAGCCCCCTGCGGATCGCGCTCGCCGGGCTTCCCGAAGCGCAGCGCGCGGCCGTCCTCGCCTACATCCTCGACGACCGCTCCTACGACGACCTCGCTACCGAGCTCGGCGTCCCCGCCGCGACCGTCCGCCAGCGCGTGAGCCGCGGTCTCACCCGACTGCGCACCTCGATCGAAGGAGCCCGCCCATGAGCACCGACCGACACGACGAAGACGCCGCGCGAGACGACCGTATGGCCGCGATGCCGGAGGTCCTGTGGGCGATGGAGCGGGCGGTCTCGCGCCCCGTCCGCCGCCGGGGACGCCACCTCCTGCGCACCCTGGGCATCACCGCGGGCCTCGTGCTCGCGAGCGGCTCGGCGCTCGCGGCGACCGGCCAGTGGCATCCCTTCGACACCTCGAACGGTCGCACGCCGCCGTCGATCGCACGCAGCCCGGTCCCGAAGGATCAGCTCGAGACGCTCGCCGTCCTGCGTCGGCCTCAGACCGACGAGGATCGGGGGCCGATGGTCACGGCGACGTTGCGGTTCCTCGATCGCAGCATGGCGTCCGGGGTGCACCTCGACGCGATCCGCCACCTGGGGCGGTTCCCGATGCCGGTGAGCAAGGGCGCCATCGGC
>JAURVW010000061.1 GCA_030655275.1 Solirubrobacteraceae bacterium | reverse complement strand
CTGCCAGGCCGTGTCGAGCTGTTTGGCCGGAGCCGCCGACTTACGCCCGGCGACGCGATACGGCTGGGTCACGAGGATCACGTCGATCCCGGCGTCGACGGCGGCCGCGGCCACCGCCTGGATGTCGCCCGCTGCGACGGAGCCGCCCGCGCCGTGGCCGATTAGCACCGTCGCCCGGCCGGTGGCCGCAGCCGTTCCGGCCGTCTCGGGCATCCGCAGCACGCGGGCCGGGCCGTGGGGCGTGTCGAGGAGGTCTCCGTCGGAGGCGGGGTCGGCCATGCCGCGACGGTACCGCAGCCCGCGTTTTGCGACCCGATCAAGCCGGTGCCGGATGCGACGCGCCGGGCCAAGGGCCCGCCGACGCCGCAGCCAGCGTGTCGCGCCGATTCCCGGAGCGGCGCCGGATTGAATGACGCGCCATCGCTTCGCCACGCCGTAGTTGACAAGCTTGTTAATTAGCGAGTACGTTAATTGCGTGCCCGACACCGACGCACTCAGCCTCGTGTTCTCCGCCCTCGCCGATCCGACGCGACGGGCGATCCTCGTGCGTCTCAGCGAAGGCGAGGCCACAGTGAACGAGCTGGCCGCACCGTTCGCGATCAGCTTGCCTGCCATCTCGCGGCACCTGAAGGTGCTCGCCGAGGCCGGGTTGATCGAGCGGACGCGCCACGCCCAATGGCGTACCAACACGCTCAAGGCCGACGGGCTCACCGGCGCGACGGGCTTCATCGAGGACCTCACCCGCGCGTGGGGCGAGCGCTTCGACCGCCTCGACGCCCATCTCGACTTCCTCAAACGGCAGCTCGCCCAGGGCTCGTCGGACACCCCTTCCGGTGGCACCACGCCACAGGCCGCATCTGCCGACGGCACCGAGCCGCCGGCCCCCCTTCCCGACGGCACCGCGCCGTCGCCCGTCACCGGCGAGCTCGACTCGTCGATCAACCCCAGCGGCCCTGCGTCGCGTCAGCACCAGGACGGCGATACGCCGTCCGGAGAGGAGTCGGTCTGATGTCCGATTCGTACGAAGTCAAGATCTCCCGCTACTTCGATGCCCCGGTCGAGATGGTCTACCAGTGCTTCGTCGACCCGGCGCAGCTCGCGCAGTGGTTCGGCCCGCTGCAGTTCGTGGTCCCGACCGACTCCGTCGACATCGACGCGCGCGCCGGCGGCCACTGGCGGATGACGATGGTCAACAAGGACGACCCCACCCAGGCGTCGCCGGTCAACTCCACCTTCGAGGAGGTCGTCGAGAACGAGCTGCTCGTGGGCTACGAGATCGCGACCGGCTTTCCCGGCATGGAGGACGGCACGAAGATCACCGCGCGCTTCGAGTTCGCTCCCGAGGGCGACGGCACGCGCCTGAACATCACCCAGGGCCCGTTCCCGGAGTTCATGCAGGAGATGAGCTCGACCGGCTGGGGCCAGTCGCTCTTCAAGCTCGACGCGCTGCTGCAGACGCCGGCGAAGTTCCGCACAAAGCCCGAGGGCGCCGACGACCTCCTGCTCGCCGACTGAGCGCTCAGCGCAGGACGCGGACCCGCACGCGCTTCGATTGGGTCCCGGCCACCGCACTGCTGGTCGTCGCCTTCACGTCGTAGAGGCCGGGCGCCAGCGTGCGGCGCCCGAACCGCGGCGTGAGGCGGACGACATTGGCGCCGGCCACGGCGCGCAACCGGATGGCGGCGAGCTCCTTCCCCTGACCGGACCGGTGGACGGAGAGCAGCACCTCGGCGGCGCGCACGAGGCTGAGGGTGGCCGCGGCCTCTCCGCGGCGCG
>JAURVW010000056.1 GCA_030655275.1 Solirubrobacteraceae bacterium | reverse complement strand
CGAGGGCATCGAGGGCGACTTCATCGAGAAGCTCGCGCCAACCGAGCCCGGTCACGCCGAGACCGACGGCGAGGCCGCGGCCAAGCTCGACGCGTCCCGCCGCAACAGCACCACCGACAACGGCGTGTACGGCACGAAGGTGATGTGGGGCTACTTCGACGACCTCGGCGCTCGCCTCCGCACGCAGCCCGGCCTGGCGGACGCGTCGCTCCCCGAGGCGCTGGCTGCGACGTTCCCGGGCCTGAAGTTCGTGCAGATCCGTCGCGGCGACAAGATCGGTCAGGCGATCTCGCTGTGGACCGCCGTGCAGACCCGCACGTGGCGCGACGAGGGCGATGGCAGCCAGCCGACGGTCGAGCCGTTCTACGACTTCGCCGCGATCGACCACCTCGTGAAGCTCCAGACGAGCCACGAGGAGTCGTGGACGGCCTGGCTCGCGGAGCACGACTTCCCGGTCAAGACCGTCACCTACGAGGAGCTCGCCGCCGATCCGCAGCTGGAGGTGAAGGACGTGATCGACTGGCTCGGCGTGCCCGGCGCCGAGACCGCTGAGGTGCCCGAGCCGAAGATGCGGAAGCAGTCGAACGGTCGCTCGGCCGAGTGGGCGCAGCAGTACCGGGCCGATCTCGCCGCCTCCGGCAACGCCTGAGCCGTGAGCGGCGAGGCATCCATCCCGGCGGTCACGCGCCTGTCGGTTCTGGAGGCCGAGGCGATCCACGTGCTGCGTGAGGTCGCCGCGGAGTTCGAGCGGCCGGTGCTGCTCTTCTCCGCCGGCAAGGATTCGATCGTCCTGCTGCGCCTCGCCGAGAAGGCCTTCCGGCCGGGTCGGTTCCCCTTTCCGCTGCTGCACGTCGACACGGGCCACAACTTCGACGAGGTGATCGAGTTCCGCAACCGGATCGTCGGCGGGCTTGGCGAGGAGCTCGTCGTCGCCAAGGTGCAGGACTCGATCGACGCCGGCCGGGTGGTCGAGGAGCGCGGCGACGGCGGCAGCCGCAACCGGCTGCAGTCGGTCACCCTGCTCGACGCGCTCGCCGAGCACGGCTACGACGCCGCGATCGGTGGCGCGCGGCGCGACGAGGAGCGTTCGCGGGCCAAGGAGCGGGTGCTGTCGTTTCGCGACGAGTACGGCCAGTGGGATCCGCGGGCCCAGCGCCCCGAGCTGTGGGCGCTCTACAACACGGTCGTGCGCCGCGGCGAGAGCGTGCGCGCGTTTCCGCTGAGCAACTGGACCGAGCTCGACGTGTGGCGCTACATCGAGCGCGAGGAGCTCGCCCTGCCCTCGATCTACTTCTCCCACACCCGCCAGGTCTTCGAGCGCGGCCGCCACATCCTCGCGGCGTCGCCACACGTGCGGGCGGAGCCCGGCGACAGCACCATCACCACCGAGCGGGTGCGCTATCGGACGGTCGGCGACCTCACGGTCACGGGCGCCATCCGCTCGGAGGCGGCCACCGTCGCCGAGGTGATCGACGAGCTCGAACGAGCCCGCTGGACCGAGCGCGCCCGCACCCGCGCCGACGACAACTTCTCCTCGGCCGCCCTCGAGGACCGCAAGCGCGAGGGCTACTTCTAGGCCATGCCCCGCCCCCGCTCACAGCCGTCCGCCACCACGGAACCGACCATTTAGATGCCCCGACGGACCACCACCGAGGACCAGGACCTGCTGCGCATCGCCGTCGGCGGGTCGGTCGATCACGGCAAGAGCTCGCTGATCGGCCGACTGCTGCTCGACGCCGAGGCCCTCAAGGGCGATCAGATCGACGAGGTCTCGCGCGGCGAACTGGCCCACGCCACCGACGGTCTGCGGGCCGAGCGCGAGCAGGGCATCACGATCGACGTCGCCTACCGGTACTTCTCGACGCCCAACCGCGGCTTCGTCGTCGCCGACACGCCCGGCCACACGCGCTACACCCGCAACATGGTCACGGGCGCCTCCACCGCCGACCTCCTGCTGCTGGTCGTCGACGCGCGGCCGCCCGGGCTCACGGAGCAGTCGCTGCGGCACGTCCAGCTCGCCCACCTGCTGGGGATCGAGCACCTCGTGGTGGCGGTCAACAAGATCGAGCTGATGGACTTCGACGAGGACGCCGTGCGCGCCGTCGAACACGAGATCGCGGCGACGGCACGGCGGCTCGGGCTCAAGCAGGCGACCGTTGTGCCGGTGAGCGCGCTGGAGGGCGACAACGTCGTCACCCGCTCGAAGCGCACGCCTTGGTACCACGGGCCACCGCTCTTGGAGGTGCTCGAGGGGGCCCGTCCGCAGACGGAGGGCGCGCTCGTCGCCCCGCTGCGGTTCCCCGTGCAGTGGATCGCGCGCCACGCCTCGTACCGCGGCCTCTCGGGCCAGGTGAGCGGTGGGCTGCTGCGCGCCGGCGACCGCGTGAAGGTCCTGCCCAGCGGCGAATCGACGACGATCGCGCGCATCGACTCGTTCGACGGGCCGATCACCGATGTCCGGGGCCCGCTCGGCGGCACGGTCGTGCTGGAGGACAACCTCGACGTGGCCCGTGGCGACATGCTCGTCCCGGCCGACGATCCGCTCGAGCCCGCCCGCGAGGTCGACGCGACCCTCGTGTGGCTCGGCCCCGAGCCGCTCACGCCCGGGCGGCGGTACCTGCTCAAGCACACCACCCGCCGGGTCCGGGCGACGGTCAGCGGCCTGCGCACGGTCTACAACGTGAGCGACGTGGCCCTCGGCGACGCCTCCGAGCTGCGGCTCAACGAGGTCGGCGAGGTGACGCTGCGCCTGGCGACGCCGATCGTCGCCGACCCGTACGAGGTCAACCAGACCACGGGCGCGTTCATCCTGATCGACGAGCTCTCCCACGACACCGTCGCGGCGGGCATGGTGCGCGAAACCCGCTCCGCGATCAGCGAGGAGGAGCAGAAGTCGCCGGACGTCGTGTGGCATCCCGGCAAGCTCGACCGTACCGAGCGCTGGACCCACCTCGGCGCCAAGGGCGCGACGATCTGGCTCACCGGCATGCCCGCCTCCGGCAAGTCGACGATCTCCACGGCGCTGGAGCAGGCCCTCGTGCACCGCGGCCAGCTCGCCTATCTCCTCGACGGCGACAACGTGCGGCACGGGCTCTCCGGCGACCTCGGGTTCGATGCTGCGTCGCGTGCCGAGAACGTGCGCCGCGTGGGGCACGTCGCGCGGTTCTTCGCCGACGCCGGCGGGATCGCCGTCGTCGCGCTCGTCTCGCCGTTCCGCCAGGACCGCGACCTCGCGCGCCGGCTCCACGAGAAGGCCGGGCTCCCGTTCCTGGAGGTCTTCGTCGACACGCCGCTGGAGGAGTGCGCCCGCCGCGATCCGAAGGGGCTCTACGCGCGGGCGAAGGCCGGACGACTCTCCGGGCTCACCGGCCAGCAGAACCCGTACGAGGCGCCGCCGTCGCCCGAGGTGACGATCAAGACGCTCGAGGAGTCCGTCGAGAGCGCGGTCGGGCGGCTCATCGAGCTGCTTGACTCGTTGTGATGGACGACGGCGGCTGCTGCGGACCCTCTCGCGGATCCGGTGAGACGAATGACGCGCTGAAATCCCTGCAAAGAGCCCGGTTTGATCCGGCAGCCGGGGCGTCGTTCGACGGGCGTTTCGTCGACCTCGACGGCGGTACGTTCCTGATGGGGACCGACTCGCCGGAGGCGATTCGTGGCGACGGCGAGGGGCCCGCGCGGCCGGTCACCGTCGAGCCGTTCTCGATCGCCGCGACGGCCGTCACGGTTGCCGAGTTCCGCGCGTTCGTAGAGGCGACCGGCTTTCAGACCGACGCCGAACGCTTCGGCTGGTCGTTCGTCTTCCATCTCCACCTGCCGGCCGACCACCCGCCCACGCAAGGGCTTGCCAGCGCGCCCTGGTGGCGACAGGTGCACGGCGCCGACTGGGCCCACCCGCAGGGGCCGGGCTCTTCGACGGAGGGGCGCGACGACCACCCGGCCGTGCACGTCTCGCGGGACGACGCCCTCGCCTACTGCGCCTGGGCCGGCCTGCGGCTGCCGACCGAGGCGGAATGGGAGTTCGCCGCGCGCGGCGGCCTGGAGGGTGCACGCTACCCCTGGGGCGACGACCTCATGCCCGGCGGCCAGCACCGCTGCAACATCTTCCAGGGCGACTTCCCCGTCGAGGACACGGCCGAGGATGGCTGGGCGGGCACCGCGCCGGTCGACGCGTTCCCGCCCAACGGCTTTGGCCTCTACAACGCGGCGGGGAACGTCTGGGAGTGGTGCGCGGATCCGTTCCTCGCGCCCAACGCCAGCCCCGGCGAGGTCGTTGTGCGGGGTGGGTCGCACCTCTGCCATCGCTCGTACTGCGACCGGTACCGCGTGGCTGCCCGCACCGGCAACACGCCCGACAGCTCCCTCTCCCACACGGGTTTCCGCGCGGTCCGCGACCGCTGATCCACGCACCGCTTCACGGGCGCAGGTTTGGGCGGGGCAGGGGCGCGGCGCTTCACGAGAGAGGCAGTTCCTTCATCGGGGTGGAAGTCCGATCACGTCGACCGGCTTCCCTGGGACGTCCGGGAGAAGGTGGTGGCGGCCGGCGAGCGCGCA
>JAURVW010000055.1 GCA_030655275.1 Solirubrobacteraceae bacterium | reverse complement strand
GAGGCTCGCGGTGAGCGCCGGCCGCTCCGCGAGGGGCCGACGGGCTGCCAGCAGCGTGAGCACCACGGAGGCGCGCCGAGCGACGGCGGGCGTGGAGTTGCTGTGCTCGGCGGCGATGATCCGGGCGACCTCCCGCATGCGGGTCGCGGCGTGGTTGACGCTGTTGGCGGCGCCCGCCGCGACGAGGTCGGCACCGACCGACCGCCGCTCCATGCCCGCGGCCAGCCGCACGAGGATCGGCTCCATCCAGGGCTTCCATGCCTCGCCGTAGGTCTTCAGGAACCACGCGTCCCAGCGGTCGTCGCCCGTGGCATCACGCGGCCAGACCTCGTCGCCCGCGACGACGGCCCGCAGCTCGGCCGCTTCGCGCTCGCGGCGGAGGGTGGCCGTCACGAACCCGGCCCCGCCGGCCTCGCGGACGCTCATCACCACCTCCGGGCCCACGTGCGCCGACCACGCGACCGGTCGCACGTGGCTCGTCGTGGGTGAGCGCACGAGGCGCTGGATGAGACGTTCGCCGGGGCGGTCGAGGGAATAGCCGTCGGTCACGCAGAGGTCCAGCAACATCGTCGTGCCGGGCTGCGCGACGACGCCGAGGATCAGGACGCCCGTGCGGCTCGGCGTGGCGACCACGGAGGCCGACGGCACCGCCGCCTGCACCGCACCGGCGCGGCGGGTGAGCGCGTCGATGTTGCTGTCGAAGACGACGACGGGCGCGGTGGAGGTGGCGGTCATCTCCCCTTCAGCCTCTCAGGCGGCGTCTCGGGCGTTCGAACGCGTCGTCGGCACCGCCGCCGGGCCGATCCCCGCGCGCTCGGCGGCTGCGGCCTCGGCAAGCATCTCGCGGGCGCCGTCCAGGGCGATCTCGACCCCGCGGTACGCCTCGGTGAGGTCGGCGGCGACCGGGATGGCTGCCCGGATCGAGGCGGCACACCGGTCGATCGACGCCGCCGCCTCGTCGTCGACGGTCGAGGCCTTGTCACGCAGCCGGGCGAGATGGGCGGCGCGCTCGCCGGTGTGGGGTCCCGCTTGCGGCGTACCGTCGAGCAGCTCCTCGACCAGCCGACGGCGTCCGGCGGCGGCGTCGGCGACGGCCACGTAGGTCTGGAGCGCGTCGGCCGCCGCGCGATGCCCCGCGGCCACGGCGCGGAAGCCCGCGATCGAGCGGTCGGCATCCGAGAAGGCCCGGCGGGCCAGCCTTCGCCCGGTGAGGTCGGACGCGACCTGCTCGGCGGCCCGCCCCACGCCGTCGAGTTCGGCGATGCGGTCGGTGAGGGCCGCCATCGGCCGCAGGATGCCGGTCCCGGCAGGCGCAGGTGCAGCTTCGGACGGCTCGGCGAGGAGCTGGCCGGCCGTCATGGGATCGCCCTCGATGAACGCCATCCCGGCGGCGGCCAGTCGGTCGGCGCGCGCCGCGAGCTCCGACGCGACGGTCGACCCGGACGGCCTCCAGCCGGCGTCGAAGGCACCGATCGCGGCGGCGACGGGCGCAGGCACCTCGCCCTCCGCAAGGGGCGCCGGCGCTGCGACGGACGACGCGACCTCGGCCATCGACCCGATCAGCTGCGCGAGCGCGTTGGCGTCCAGATGCCTCATCCGGCACCCCACGCTAAGGCTTCAGGGCCCGCAGCCGGACGCCATTCCAATCGCGTGGGCGCGGGTGCGCCCTCAGCCGCGGTAGGTGAGCACGACCGCCTCCGGCGTGCTCACGACGGCGACGCCGAGCGCTCGACCGACGCGCTCGAGCTCCTGCACGTGCGCCGCACCGGGTGGCCGCAGCTGGGGCTCGGCGACGAGCCGGAGTTCCGCACGACCGCCCTCGCCTCGACGCCACTCGGCCTGGAGTGCGCGCAGCCGGCGACGGCCGAGGAGTCCGGGCGGCGTGCATGACGCTCGCTCGTCGGCCGCGAGCGACGCGATCTCGACGAGCGCGATCCGCTCGAGCGAGCTCAGGACACCGGTCGGTCCGAGCGGGACGGCCCCCTGCGTCGGCTGGTCGGTCACCACCAGTGGGACGAGTACCGCGGCCCGGAGGGCGCCGTGGATGAGGTCCCGGGGGTCGAGCGCCGGCTCGGAGGCGTTCGCGAGATCGGTGACGGCGTCCTCGAGCTCGGCGCCCGTCTCGATCACCTCCGGGGTGTCGGGCGCGCTACGCAGGATCACGTCGATGGCGTCGTGATGGAGCGCGAGCCCGCGCACGGTGGCGCTTGCGAGCGCAGCCCGGCCGACGGCGTCGAGTGCCGATCCTTCGAGGCGCGCGGCCCGGCGCACCACGAGCGCCAGCCCGAAGGTCATCACGTAGAAGGCGGCCGGGTAGACGACCCCGAGCGTGATGGCACTGGCGCCGACCGCCACGAGCAGCGGCACGACCGCCGCGAACCGCATCACCTCGGCGAGCAGCCAGCGGCGGTACTCGCGCACGATGAGCAGCCCGGCGGGGACGATCACGCTCGTGGTGGCCGGAACGACGTCGTCCGGGCTGCCGGGCGGCAGCGTGAAGGCGAGCATCAGCAGGGCCGAGACGAACGCGGCGAGGAGCGCCCGCGCCGGGGCCGTCATGGACCGCCCCGGCACGCCCTTCCAGATCACGAACTCGATCAGGATCGCGCCGATGGGCATCATGAGCCAGCGATCGTCGATGCCGTCCGCCGAGCGCGTGTAGAGCGTGTCGCCGATGTAGCCGGAGATCCGCAGCGGGGTGAACAGGCCACCGGCGAACCGGCGCATCCCGTCGGCGATCGAGAGCGTCGGTACATCGGACAGCAGCAGCTGGTCATGGAGTGGCAGGAGCACCTCGAGGCCGACGCCCTGCGGACCGTCGAAGTACGTCGTGGAGCCGCCGGCGCGGCTCAGCTGGCGAGCCGACCACGCCGTGCCCCCGCCGGTCCGAGCCGGCTTCGTGCCGCCGCCGTCGTCGGTGAGGGCGACCCGGAGCTGGCCGCCGGACCGCTCGATCTCCAGCAGCACGCGCGTGGCTGACGGCGCGTGGCGGGCTACGTTGTCGATCTGGCGGCGGATGACCGACGCGATCTCGGCGCCGACCACGGCGTCGATCTCGAGGGCCTCGACGTCGGGCGCGATCTCGGTGTGGAGTTCGACGGGCGACGCCCACGCTGCCTGCTCGCCGCCCAGCTGCAGGACGACCTGCTCGACGCTCATCGACGTGCCCGCCTCGGGAAGGTCGACGCCGCGACGCAGACGGACGCGCAGCGCCGCGAGTTCGACCGACGACTGCGCAGCGCGGGCCAGGGCGTTCCCCAGCGCTTCGGCCTTCTCGTCGACGCGGGCGAGCTGCGCGCGCAGACGCCGGATGGCGCCACGCTCGTTGAGCTCGATCACGTGCCAGCGCCCGAGCAGCGCGAGCGCCGCCCCCATCGTCTGGCCGACCCACAGCCCGACGACGAACACCTTCAGCGCCGCGAGGATCGCGAGCACGTAGTTGCCGTCCGCGTCGTAGCCACCGGTCGGGCCGTCGAGCGGGATCCAGACGGCGCTCGTGGCCACGCTCACCAGGAGCGCCGCCGGAATGATCCGCAGCCCGGGCAGGGCGACACCCGCGGCGACGAGCAGCACCTGCGCCGAGGTGACCCAGGAGGTCTCGGCGTTCGAGCCGCCCAGACCGGCGACGGCCGTGGCGGCGAGGAGTCCGACGGCGACGTACCGGCCGGGCCAGCGCCGTAGGGCAATCTGCAGCGGCCGGGGCTGAACGGCCGCGATGACGCCGACCACGAGCTGCGCGATGGCGATGAGCAACAGGGCGGTGTGCGCACCCGCGAGGTCGACGGCGGGCGCGTCGGCGAGGGAGCCGGAGAGGAGGGTGGCGCCGCCCAGGATCTGGGTGAGCCCGACGAATCGCAGCAGTCCGCGAGCGTGGTCGCGGGCGACGGGACGGACGCGTCGCCAGCGGCGTCGCGTGGGTACCTCGGGCTGGGGAGCCGCGAGACCGTCGACACGATCGGGGGAAGTCGTCGTCACGAGCCCGCGACTCTAGCCCCGGGATTCGCTCCGTTCCATTACGATGAAAGCGGACGACAGCGTCCGCCGGAGCGGTCTCGTCCTGAATCGCTCCTGTGCGAGAGATCGCGCCGCAGATTTCGGCTCCGCGGAATGGGTTCAGTACTCGGTCCGGGCCCGTTTCGCGAAGCCGGAAGGTGCAAGCGAGATCCGCTCAGGTGGGATTCAGCGGTCGACGCCGCCGAGAATCGGATCGACCGTCGCGAGCGTCGCGATCAGGTCGGCGACGTACCTCCCGCGCGCCATGTCTGCGACGGCCTGCAGATTTACGAAGGAGGGGTCGCGGATGTGCATGCGGGCGGGCTTGGCGGAGCCGTCGGCGCGGATGAAGCAGCCGAGTTCGCCGCGCGGGCTCTCGACCGCGGTGTAGAGCTCGCCGGGCGGGACGCGAATGCCCTCG
>JAURVW010000025.1 GCA_030655275.1 Solirubrobacteraceae bacterium | reverse complement strand
CGCGGCGAGCTGGTTCGCCGAGCGGCTCGCGGTCACGGTCAACGCGAGCCTGTCGACGACGGTCGCGGTCAACTGCATCGTCGCGCTCGCGATCGGGCTGACCCTGGTGCTCGCGCTGATGCGCGTCGAACGCGTCTGGCGCCTGGAGCTCGCGAAGGAAGGCGCGCGCGCGCGGCCGACCTGGCTCGCGATCGTCGCCGGCCTCAACTGGTTCGTGCTCGCGACCGCGGTCATCTGCCTGCTGCTCGGCTACGTCGCGTTCGGCAGCTTCGCGGTCAAGCAGGTGGTGTGGGCCGGCATCGTGCTCGGCTCGGCCTACCTGATCGCGGCACTGATCGACGACGCGCTGATGGCATGGCTCGCGGTCGGTCACCACGAGGACGAACGCGGCGCGACGACGCCGAAGTCCACCAAGGCCTCCGCGCAGTTGGCGGTGCTGGCCTCGGGCGTGCTGCGCATCGTCGTGCTGCTGATCGCGCTGATGCTGCTGCTCGCTCCGTTCGGCGAAGGGCCGAGCGAGCTGTGGCGGCGCACCGGCCAGTGGCAGCAAGGCATCGCCATCGGCGAGATCAAGCTCCTGCCTTCGGCGGTGCTGCAGGCGCTGGTGGTGCTGCTGGTCGGGCTCGGCATCGTGCGCGGCCTGAAGTACTGGCTCGGCGAACGCTACCTGCCGACGACCTCGCTCGACACCGGCATGCAGGCCTCGGCGACCTCGCTGTTCGGCTATGCGGGCGTGGTGGTGGCGATCTCGCTCGCGATGTCGGCGATGGGCATCGGCCTCGAGCGCATCGCGTGGGTCGCGAGCGCGCTCTCGGTCGGCATCGGCTTCGGCCTGCAGGCGGTGGTGCAGAACTTCGTCTCGGGGCTGATCCTGCTCGCCGAGCGGCCGGTGAAGGTCGGCGACTGGGTCTCGCTCGGCGGGGTCGAGGGCGACATCCGGCGCATCAACGTGCGCGCGACCGAGATCCAGATGGGCGACCGCTCGACCGTGATCGTGCCGAACTCCGAGTTCATCACCAAGATC
>JAURVW010000021.1 GCA_030655275.1 Solirubrobacteraceae bacterium | reverse complement strand
TCGGCCGCCAGCTCGAGCGCCGGATGCGCGCGCACCCGGAACTCGGCTTCATGCCCGTCGGCTTCCTCGACGACGACCCCTCACCGCTAGGCCAGCTCGACGCGGGTGCCCCCGCGATCGTGCTCGGTCCGACGGCCGCGCTGCCCGAGGTGGTCGAGCGCAGCGGCGCCCGCCACGTCGTGTTCTCCTTCACGCGCGCCCCCGACTCCGAGGTCCTTCCGCTCCTGCGCGAATGCCAGCGCCAGGGCATCGACGTGTCGGTCATGCCGAGGTTGTTCGAGAACGTCAACGGCCGGGTGCGCGTCGAACAGCTCGCCGGCCTCCCCCTCCTCGCCCTGCGCCAGACGGACCCGCGCGGCTGGCAGTTCGCCGTCAAGCACGCGAGCGACCGCCTGGCCGCGGCGCTCCTGCTGGTCGTCCTCTCGCCGCTGCTGGCCGTGATCGCACTGCTCGTGCGCCTGAGTTCTCCCGGACCGGTCCTCTACCGCCAGGAGCGCGTCGGCCGCGACGGTCGCTCGTTCCGTCTGCTCAAGTTCCGTTCGATGCGTCCCTCCGACGCGCCCGTCGACCACACCGTCGTCGATCGCCTCGAGATCGCGGGCCTCGGTCCGGGCGGCATCGAGGGCGAGGACCGTCGCACCACGGTCGGTCGTGCCCTTCGTCGCAGCGGCCTCGACGAGCTGCCGCAGCTCGTGAACGTGCTGCGCGGTGAGATGTCGATCGTGGGCCCGCGCCCCGAGCGCCCCGAGTTCGCCGACCGGTTCGGCGAGCGGCTGCGCCGCTATGACGACCGCCACCTGGTGAAGGCCGGCATCACCGGCTGGGCCCAGGTCAACGGCCTGCGCGGACAGACCTCGATCGCCGAGCGCATCGAGTGGGACAATTGGTACATCCAGAACTGGTCGCTCGGTCTGGACCTCGTCGCGTTGGCGCTGACGCCCCTCGCGATCCTTCGAACCCCGAGTGAGGAGGTCGTCGATGTCGCCGACACCAGCACCCCAGCCGCGGAGTAATCCGATGGGCGGCGGCCAGCGCCGCGGCGCGCCTCCCGCCCCGACCCGCCTGCCCGCCGAGGGCCATCAGCGCACGCCCTCGCAGGCCGCGCCGACCGCTCCCGGTGAGCCGACCGTCGTGCCGGAGCCGTCCGCGGCCGGCGCCCTGAAGTTCACCGACGGCGAGCAGATCCGCGTTCCCGAAACGGCGCCCGCGGCCATTCCGCCGCGGCCCGGGACCACGCCCGTCGCGCTGCTGTGGCGCGGGGCGCTCACCCTCCTCGGCGTCGGCGCGCTCGTGATGTTCGTGCTCTCGAGCAACGAGCTGTACCGACAGGTCGCCGCCGCGGTCCTCGCCGGTGCGTTCACCGCCGCGATCACGATCGTCCTCACCGACCGTCGCGAAGAGGCGCGCCGCACGGCGATGATCGCCCGCGAGCATGAGCTGCGGCTGCGCGAGCGGCAGCTCGTCCACGCGCAGCACGCCCTCGAGCGCGAGCGCAGCCGGGTCGCGCTCTTCCAGCGTGCCGCCGAGGGACTGCGCGGCCAGCGCGAGATCGGGGCCATCGCGATCGCGGGCCTCGAGCTCATCACGACCGCCTCCGCCGCCGACTGCGGTGCCATCTACCTGCGTCCCGACGACCGCGACGACTTCCAGCTCGCCGGCGTGCGCGGCATCGCGCCCGAGCGCGTCCCCGCCCCGAACAAGTTCGCGACCCACAGCGCCGGTCGCGAGGCCCTCGGTGGCCTGCGCGCGATGGCGACGACGCACGGCCCGTCCGGCGTCCACCACGAACTCGGACATCGCATCCGCGTGGAGTCCTTCATCCCGATCGTCCGTCGCGGGCGCGCCATCGGCCTCGTGTGGACGGCCCGCACGGCCGGCCAGCCCTTCTCCGTCCCGGAGCTCGCGACGGCCGGCGGCATCGCCGACCTCGTCGCGGCCGAGATCACGGGAGCGAGCGCGCTCGCGCGTGCGATCGACGCCGCCCGCATCTCGCAGATCATGATCGAGCACGCCCCGGATCCGGTGGCGCTGTTCTCCGCGAGCGGGAAGGTGCTCGTCGAGAACCCGCCGATGGCGATGCTGCGCGCGAAGGCCCTGGCGGTCGACGTGCCGGACACGATGCGACAGGGCGAGATGCGCGACGAGATCGTCACGGACGCCGGGCGACGCGTCCTCACGCGGTACGCCACGCCCGTGACCGACGGAGAGGGTCGTCCGATCGGCCGGCTCGTCGCCCTGCGCGACGTGACGGCGGAGCGCGAGGCCGACCGCCTCAAGGACGAGTTCTTCGCCCTCGTCTCCCACGAGTTGCGCACGCCGCTCACGTCGATGCTCGGCTATCTCGAGCTCGTACGCGACGAGGTGCTCTCCGACGATGCCCTCGACTTCATCGATGTGATCGAGCGCAACGCCCACCGACTGCAGCGCGTCGTCGGCGACCTGCTGTTCGTCGCCCGGTTCGAGGCCGGCCACATCCCGATCCTCGAGGGTGAACTCGACCTGCGCACGCTCTGCGACGAGGCCGTCGCGGCCGCGCTCCCGGCTGCCGATCGCGCGGGCGTCCACCTCACGCTCGATGCCGACCGCACCGCCGTGATGACGGCCGACCGCGACCGCGTCGGCCAGACGCTCGACAACCTCGTCAACAACGCCATCAAGTTCACGCCCGAGGGCGGCACCGTCACCCTGCGCCTACGCGACCGTGGCGACTCCGTCGTCTTCGAGATCGTCGACTCCGGCGAGGGCATCGACCCGGACGAGATCGACAACATCTTCAAGCGCTTCTACCGCTCCGGACGCGTCGTGCGCCGGGCGGTCCCGGGTGCGGGCCTCGGCCTCACCATCGTGCGCTCGATCGTCGAGGCCCACGGCGGCACGGTTCGCGTGACCTCCCGCCTCGGCCGTGGCTCGACCTTCACCGTCACCCTCCCCCGCGCCCCGCGCGACCGCTCGGCCAGCAACGTGCCGATCTACGACGCGGCCACGGCGGCCGCGCCGCCGCAGGGCTAGCGAGGCGGCGGCTGGCACCGCAGGCGGCGGGCGGCTGGCGTCTGGCGGCACCTGTGGGCGGGCTGCGATGCCGTTGGGCCTTGGTTGGGCGGGCGGGCTGCGATGCCGTGGGCCTTAGTTGGGCGGGCGGGCTGCAGTGCTGTTGAGCCTTGGTTGGCGGGCGGGCTGCGATGCCGTCTCGCCTTGGTTGGGCGGTGACCGAGCTGACTTGAAGGCGAAAGTCAGCGAGGTTGGCCGACCGTCGCGGCTTGCTTCCTGGGTGGTTCGGGGGCCGCTGCACGGTGGACGGGGGATGGCTCGGTGCGTTGCTGCTCGGCCGTCTCCGAGGGAGGCGGCGGGCCCGCGCTGATGGGTGGGCTTGGCCTGGTTGCGGGGTTGGCGGGCCTTGGTGAGTGGGGCTGGCCGCGGGGTTCGCGGGCCTCGGTGGGGCGCCGCTTCGTCGGGTTGGGCGACGCCTACGGGTTTACCGGAGAGGGGTTCGGGCAAACCTGGAGTCGTTCGCGAGAGAGCGCGTTCTCATCGCGCAACGGGTCTGTCGAGCCAGAAGAAGTGAGCAGGTTGGCACTGGCCGCCTGCCCGGCTCCCCGCCTCCCGCCTCCCCCACTCCCCTGGAACGTAAGAACGCCCGGGACGACCTGAGAGAGTCGTCCCGGGCGTTCTTGACCCGGTGAACGCCTTGCCGGAGGGATCCCGGCTCGGTGCGTCCTGTCGTTGTGGGAGTGAGGGTTAGATGAAGGGGTTCTGCTGCTCGCCGGAGGCGGCGGTGCGGTTGGCGGCGCCGTGGTCGATGGCGGTGCCGGCCGGTGCGGGGGTGCGGTTGCCCTGGCCGAGGTAGCGGTAGCCGAAGCCGCGCACAGTCTCGATCGGCACCTCGTCGGCCGGCATGACCGACTCGAGCTTGCGACGCAGGTAGCCCACGTAGAGCTTCACCTGCTCGGGCGCGGCACGGTCGTTGCCCCACACGAGCTCGAGGAGACGGTCGCGGCCGATCACCTCGCCCGGATGCCGGACGAGCGTGTGGAGGAGACGGAACTCGAGCGGCGTGAGATGCACCGGCGTGCCCTGCACCGCGACGGTGGCGGTGACGGGGTCGATCGCCACCAGGCCGTCGTCGATGGCCTGCGGGGCCTCGTCGTCGCGGTCGGAGGAGCGACGCAGGATCGCATCGATCCGCGCCAGCAGCTCCTGGCGACCGAACGGCTTCGTGACGTAGTCATCGGCGCCGCTCTTGAGCCCACGCACCTTCTCGAGCTCCGTGCTCGCGGCGGTGAGCATGATCACCGGGACGTCGGTCACGTCGCGGATCCGCTGCAGCGTCTGCCAGCCGTCGATGTCGGGCATCGTCACGTCCAGCAGCACCAGATCGGGTACGTCGCTGAAGATGTGGCGAAGCGCGGCTCGTCCATCGACGGCCTCGCTCACGTCGTAGCCGGCCCGCTCCAACAGGAGCCTGACCAGGCTTCGGACATCGGGCTCGTCGTCGACGACGAGGACTTGGTGTTGGGTCATCGTGCTTTCCCTCCGGGAACCATTCCGCCTCGTCGCATCAGCTCGGTGGCATCCTCGATCGTGAGTGGGCGTGCAAAGTGGAATCCCTGGGCCAGGCCGCAGCCCAGGACGCGCAGCATCTGAGCCTGCTGCGCTGTTTCGACGCCCTCGGCGACGGCGTCGATGTTGAGTGCGTTCGCCATCTGCACGAGCGCGGACACGAGCAGCGCATCCTGGCGCCGCTCCCCGAGCTCGGACACGAACGAACGGTCGATCTTCAGCGCGTCGACCTCGAAGCGCCGCAGGTAGGACAGGCTCGAATAGCCCGTCCCGAAGTCGTCGAGCATGATCCTGATCCCGCGGGCGCGCAGATCGGTGAGGATCTCCACCGCGTCCTCCTGCTCGATGAGGACCGACTCGGTCACCTCGAGCGCGAGGCAGGTCGCCGGCAGCCCGGACTCGGCGAGCGCATCGACGACGAGGTCGATGATGTCGCGGTTGCCGAGCTGTCGGGCCGACAGGTTCACCGACAGCTGGAACGGGCGGGGCAGATCGAAGTCGCGCAGCCACTCGGCCGCCTGCTTCGTCGCCGTGCGCAGCACCCACTCGCCGAGCCCGACGATGAGGCCGGACTCCTCGGCGATCGTGATGAAGTCGCCCGGGCCGACGAGGCCGCGCTCGGGATGCTGCCAGCGCACGAGCGCCTCGACGCCCTCGATGAAGCCGGTGCGAAGGTCGATGATCGGCTGATAGCGCAGCGACAGCTCACCGCGGTCGACGGCGCCGCGCAGTTCGCGCTCCGTCCGCACCCGCTCGGTGACGCGGTCACGCAGCGACCGGTCGAACACCTCGACCCGGTTGCGGCCGAGCTCCTTGGCCCTGAAGGTCGCCGCGTCGGCGTCGCTGAGCAACTCCTGCGGCGTCGCCTCGGGCGTCGCGACGGTCAGGCCGATCGAGACGGTCAGCACGTAGTCCTCGCCGGCGGCCGAGAACGGCTCGACGAACGCGTCGAGGATCGTCTCCGCGAGCACCATCACGTCCGACTCGTCCTCGCGCTCGCCACACACGACGACGAACTCGTCGCCGGAGAGCCGGGCGATCGTG
This sequence comes from Solirubrobacteraceae bacterium, assembly GCA_030655275.1. Classification (GTDB taxonomy): domain Bacteria; phylum Actinomycetota; class Thermoleophilia; order Solirubrobacterales; family Solirubrobacteraceae; genus JAGIBJ01. The sequence goes on along the minus strand of JAURVW010000021.1, from coordinate 9,503 downwards.
TCGCCCGGGCGCACCACGGCCTGCAGTCGCGGCACGACGGCCGTCAGCAGCCGGTCGCCGACGTCGTGGCCGAGCGTGTCGTTGACGTACTTGAAGTTGTCGATGTCGAGCACCAGCACGCCGGTGTGCAGCTCGAGCTGGCGGTCGCGGTCGAGGGCCTGTTCGAGCCGGTCGATCGCGAGGGTGAGCGACGGCAACCCGGTGAGCCGGTCGTGGAGCTCCATGCGGCGGCGCTCGGCCTCCTCGCTCCAGCGGGTGAGGGCGTCGCCGTAGATCGACGCGACCTCCTCGACGTAATCGACCTCGTCGCCGCCCCACGCGCCCGACTCCGGACGGTAGACACCGATCGCGCCGACGATCTTGCCACGCGACGTGACGGGTACGGCGAGCGCGGCGCGGACACCCTGCCCGAGGATCACCTGCGAACGATCGAGATCGCTCTCGACCCAGTCCTCCACGGTGCGCGTGGCGCCCGACCGCACGGCGCGACCCATCAGCGACCCGTCGTTGACGTGCTCGGTGGTCGGCAGCGCGGCACCGGCCGGCCACCCCATGGCCGTCTGCAGACGCAGGGACTCCTGGTCCTCGCGGAGACTCGCGACGATCGCGTGCGTGGAGAACGTCATCGAAGCGACGGCGGTGAGGATGCCCTCCTCGACCTCCTCGCGGGTGCCGCCACCGCTGATGAGCGCGCGCATCCGCGAGAGCAGGCGTTGCTGCGTGGCGTACCAACGCACCTTTGCGTCGGGGGCCTCGGCGTCGTGCGGCGCGATGATGCAGGAGAAGCCGATCGCGCCCCCCGCGCTGTCGACGACCGGCGAGGCGTCACAGTCAACGGCGACGTGCTGGCCGTCCTTGCGGGGGAAGAAGGTCGCGAACCGCGGGATCTCACGACCGGCGATGGTCTCGTCGATCAGGTCCCTCGTCTGCTGGCCGCCACCGGGGAACAGGTCGGCGAGCGGTCGGCCCATGGTCTCGGCCGCCGACCAGCCCAGCAGCTCGTGCATGGCGGAGTTCCACGTCGTGACGACGCCCCTCAAGTCGGTCGCCATGATCGCGTTGCGCGAGGAGGAGACGACGGCGGCGACGCGGTCGTGCTGCTCGACCTTGCCGGCGATCTCGACCCGGGCGCGGAGCTCCTCACCGAGATCGGTGAGCTGCACGAGCAGCAGCGGCGGTTGCCCCTCTTCGACCACGGCGCTCGTCGAGCAACGGAACCAGGCGGTCTGCCCGTCGGGGCGTTCGTAGGAGAAGTCGGGGGAGCCGAGGATCGGACGCGACCCGCCGAGCAATGCGGCGAGGGCCCGATCGGCATCGGTGCGATCCTCCGCCGCGGCGAACGCACTCCAGTGGCGACCGACGAGCTCCTCGGGCAGCGAACCCAGGAGCGCCGCGACGCGGAAGTTCGCGCGGATCGCGATGCCGGCGGCGTCGAGCAGCACCATCGGCACCGGAGCCAGGTCGAACGACTCGCGCATGCCGCCACCGAAGACCGTCGGAACGGCCGATGGAAGGCTGGCGTGTTCGGGTGTGGGGTGCACGGGACGTATGACGAAGCCGTGAGCGCCGCGAGCGGCAATTGACGACCGGCCCATCCGGGCAGATCAAGCTTCTCTCATACATTCGGCGGCAGCCGCCGAGAGTTGAGCACGTTTCATACCTTCGCCCGGGTGCACGGCTCCGTGCGCCGGCCGGCCTACCCCGCGGGCCCGCTCATCGCGATGCTGGCGTCGTTGCAGAGGGCGACGACCTCGTCGACGTCGTCGCACACGTGCAGCAGCCCGAGGTCGTCCTCGTCGATCATCCCGCGGCCCAGGAGGGTCTCCTTCGTCCAGTCCAGGATGCCGCCCCAGAACGCGCTGTCCATGAGGATCACGGGGCGCTGGCGCACCTTCTCGGTCTGGATGAGGCAGATCGTCTCGAAGAGCTCGTCGAGGGTGCCGTAGCCGCCCGGCAGCACCACGAACGCGCAGGCGTACCGCACGAAGCAGACCTTGCGCGTGAAGAAGTAGTGGAAGGGCACGTCGACATCGACGTAGGGATTCGTCCCCTGCTCGAACGGCAACTCGATGCGGAGTCCGACCGACAGCTCGCCGGCGTCCTGAGCACCACGGTTCGCGGCCTCCATCGCGCCCGGCCCGCCGCCGGTGATCACCTTCATGCCGGCGGTACCGAGCGCGTGGCCGAGCGTGCGGCCGAGGTCGTACTCAGGCGTCCCCTCGCCCGTGCGGGCCGATCCGAAGACGGTCACGCCGTGCCCGATCGGGGCGAGCGTCTCGAACGCCCGCGAGATCTCGGCCGAGATGCGCTCGACGCGTTGCGGGTCGGTCTGCTCGGAGACGACGCCCTGTTCCTCGGCGGCGATGAGCTCCTCGTCGGAGGTCTGCGCAGCGCGTGGCTCGCCGCCGGCCGGCATCGGCCTGGTGCGTCGATCGAGGTCGCTCCAGACCTGCGGCTCCAGCTCCTGGGGCGCGGACGGGTCGTCCCCTCCCGGTTCGATCAGACGGTCGTCGCTCATGGATCCATCGTCCCACCGCGCGGCGTCGGCGTCGTCACTTGATCTACCCGTTCCCGGTGCGAAGCGGTGGACGCTGGCCTCAGCCCGCGAGGACGACCCGGACGAGGATGGTCGGAGCGGGAGGTCGGCGCGGTGCCGGCGCCCGCGCGGTCAGTCGCCCGAGGGAACGAGCACGGCCGCAAGCAGGGCCAGCGCGACCTCGCTGCGCGGCAGCAGGCTGCTCGCGAGCAGATGCTCGTGCGCGGCGTGCGACCCCTCGCCAAGAGGCCCCAGTCCGTCGATCGTGAGCGGCACGACGGCCGCCACGTGGCTGGCGTCGCTCGCGCCGCCCCGGGTCGCGGGCCGAAGCTCGCGCCCGAGCAGATCGGACGCCGCGGCGAGCACCGGGAGGGCCCGCCCGGTGGCATCCATCCCGGGCCAGCTGCGCCCGATCCGGGCCTCGAGCACCACCTCGTCGAGCTCCGTCGGCACGGCGGCGAGCACGTCCTCGAAGGCCTGGGCGTCATCGGCGCGCACGTCGCAGGTGAGCGAGCCGGTCCCGGGAACGATGTTGACGCCCTCCCCGCTCTGCATGATCGACGGCACGACGGAGCGGCGCTGCGGGCCGGACGGATCGTGCATCTCCGCGAGCAGGAGCGACACCTTGGCGAGGGCCAGGAGCGCGCTGCGTCCCTCGTCGGGCGCCGCGCCGGCGTGCGCCGCGCGCCCGCGCGCGACGATCTCGACGGTGCCGGCAGCCTTGCGTTGCACGACGACGGCCTCGCGGTCCTGCCCGTCCCGCTCGCCGGCCTCGAAGCAGAGGCAGGCGTCGAATCCCGCGAACCGCGCGGCGTGCTGCATCGGTCCACGCCGCCACTCCTCGTCGCACACGAGCAACAGGTCGAGCTGGGCGAACGCGTCCTGCCACGCGGCCCCGGAGAGCTCGGCCATCATGCCGAGCGCGATCGCGTCGCCGCCCTTCATGTCGATCGTGCCGGAGCCGTCGATGCGATCGCCCGCGTGGCTCGTGGGCCGGTGCTCGGGGTGCGGGATGACCGTGTCGAGATGGCCGAGCAGCAGCACGCGGCGGCGGCCCGTGCCGTGGATCGTGAGCAGGAGGTCGTCCTCGTTGCCGGGGCTCGAGGAGCGCAGACGGGTCACCGTCGCGGCAGGCACGGCGGCGATCGACGCGTCGACGCAGCGTTGGGCGCCGGGCACGTCGCCGAAGGGCGAGGAGATGTCGACGAGCACGGGCAGCAGCCGCAGGGCGCGCTCGGCGACGGCGGGGGCGAGGTCGATCAAGGGGTGGCCGGTGATCGCAGCCACGCTACCGGGAGTTCACGGGCGGGTCGCATAGGCTGACCCGATGCAGCGGCACAGGTCCGAGACGGCGTCGGCCGCCAGCGGCACGCAGCTCCTGATCGAACTGGAGCGTCATGGCCTGCCGATCCTGCATCGCACCTGCGCCGACGGCCGCGTGGAGGCGTTCGTGCTGGAGGCCACCGACGACGGGCTCACCGTCGGCCGAGCTCCCGCCTGCGACCTCGTGATCGACGACGACCCCGGCGTCTCGCGGGTGCATCTCGAGCTCGTGCGGCTCGGCGACGGCTGGGTCGCGGAGGACCGCGGCCTCTCGCGCAACGGCACCCTGATCGACAGCGAACCGCTCGGTGGCCGCCGCCGGCTCGTCGATGCCTGTCGCCTCACCGTCGGCGCCACGGTGCTCGAGTACCGGGCGCCCGCCGAGCCGACGGCCTCACCCCCGACCGTGACGGCCATCGGCCGGACCGCGCCCGCCATCACGGCCGGCCAGCGGACGGTGCTCGTGGAGTTCGTGCGACCGATCCTCGGCGGCGGCGCGTCGCCCGCCGGGAACGCCGAGATCGCCGGCGCGCTGGTGCTCTCACCCGAGACGGTCAAGTCGCACCTCAAGGATCTCTACGTGCGGTTCGGCCTCGACGACGTCGCGCCCGGCCGCAAACGGGCGGAGCTCGCCCAGGCGGCCATCGCGCTCGGCGTGGTCAGCCGCGCCGACACGGCGCCACGACCCGCGTGATCTTCCACGACGTCGTCGCTGCACCGGTGCGGCGAGCCGTGAAGCGCAGCGGCTTCGGCGGCTGGTCCAGGATCGAATAGTCGACGGTCGCGGTGGCGGTCCGCCCGTCGATCGTGACGTCATCGTCGCTCTGGCCATGGAGCACGAACCGGTCGATCCCGGGGAACTGCGCCCTCCACCGAGCCAGGGCCGCGGATCGGCCCGAGTCGGTCACGCAGGCGCCGGTCACGCCGTCGGAGCCGACGCGCTGCACGTCGCTCGCGAGGATGCCCTCGAGCTTCTCGGCATCGCCCTCGTCGAGGGCCTCGGCGTACGTCGTGATGAGTCCGCTCACCATGCCCTGGGCCTCGGCGACCGCGGCCGGGTCCTCCGGGGCCGACGTCGGCGTCGCGGTCGGCTCCTCGGCACTCGCGTCGGAGGGCTGGTCCGCGCCCTGCCCGGTGTCGGCGGCCGGGGTCTGTGCGGCGGCGTTCCCACCGGAGCCGGGACTGCCGGCGGGGTCGGCGGTCGCCGTGCGCCGGTCGCGGTCGTCGCGCGACGCGTCGCCCACGAGCAGGATGCCGGCGACGATCGCTGCGGCGACGACGAAGACCGCCAGCACGGCCGCCAGGGCACGGCCACCGGAGCCGCCCGAGCTGCGACCCGTTCTCGCCGACCCATTCGGAGGAGGCTCGGGCGCGGCACCGCCGGCCGTAGGCTGGCGATGCGTGCCGGGGACGGGCGCCGCCGCCCTTGGCTGGAGGCGCACGTCCGTCCGGTCGCCGGGTACGTCCACGAGCGGTTCGGCCTCGGCGGCGGCGCGGGTCCAGAACGTCTGCGGGGGTTCTCCCATCGGGGCCGTTCCGACGCCCGTCGTGGCCCCGCCGAGCGGATCGGTCTCGTCTGGGTCGGCGGCCCCGACTGCGGGGTGGACCACCGTCGGCGCCCCCGACGCCGCGAGCTGCGCTGCGTCGAGTGCCCGACCGAACGCGGCCCCCGAGGCGAAGCGGTCGGCCGGATCGACGGCCATCGCGCGCATCACGACCTCGTCGAGGTACCCGAGGGCCGGGGTGAACTCGGAGATGCGCGGACGCTCGGCGGCGCGGTGCCGCTGGGCGAGCACCGTCGGTGAACCGCTCCCGAACGGCTTGCTCCCCGTGACGAGTTCGAAGAGCACGCAGGCCAGGGCGTACTGATCCGACTCGGGGCCGGCCTTGCCATGGGTCACCTCGGGGGCGCAGTACGCCGGCGTGCCACCGACGAGCTCGTTCGTGCGGGGATCGCCGTAGTCGACGCGACGCGCCACGCCGAAGTCGACGAGGTACGCGTGGTCGTCCTCGCCACCGCGGTGCAGGATCACGTTCGACGGCTTCACGTCGCCGTGGACGATCCCTGCCCGGTGGAGGGCGTCGAGCGCGCGAGCCACCTGCCGCACGGCGCCGATGATCCGATCGACCGACACCCCGCCGGACCGCGCGAGCTCGCGGAGGTCCTCCCCCTCGATCCATGCCATCGCCAGGTACAGCAGACCACCATCCTCCCCCGCGGCATGCACCGGGACCACGTGCGGATGGCTCACCTCGGCGGCGACCTGCGCCTCGTGCAGGAAGGCCGTGCGGTAGGCGTCGGTGGTCGAGAGATGAGCCGCCATCACCTTCACGGCGACGGCGCGGTCGCTCAGGAGCGTGTCGGCTGCGCGGTACACCACGCCCATGCCGCCTTGGCCTGCGATCGACAGGAGCCGATACGGACCGACCCGGTCCCCGGGCTGCGGCATCGCGAGTGGGCTGCCGGGCATCGCGCCGAGCCTATCGGCGCCACCCACGGAGCTCCACGCCGCGCCACGCACAGGCCCGGCCAGCTGCGGGCCGGCACGTGCCCGGCCGGGGGATGAAGTCCCCCCGGCCGGGCGATTCCCGCGGGCTCCGCTGGGTCGGATGCTCTGCGTGTCACCTCGACACCAACCCACACGGAGCCATCATGTTCAACGCCAAGACCCTCATCGCATCGACCACCATCGCCGCCACCGTTGCCCTCACGCCGGCCGCGGCGAGCGCCGCCACCACCGAGTACGCCCAGACGCCCAGCGGCAACATCACCTGCAAGGCCGAGTACTACGGCGGCTCGGGCTGGCGCCTGACGTGCAGCATCCGCAGCAGCAAGAAGACGCTGCGGATCTCTACCAGCGGCAGGGCCCACACCATGAGCTACCGCACGATCGGCCGCGTCGGCGGCGTGATGGGGTACGACCAGGACTGGTCGGTCGGGCCGTTCGTCTGCAGCTCGTACGAGACGGGCCTGTCCTGCACGCACCCCGAGGGCGTCGGCGTGATCTTCCTCTCCAAGGACTCGACCGACTTCTACAACTAGGCCGGGGTCCCGCCTCCCCGCGGGGTGCGAAGTGACGGCCGGATCGGCGCCGTCGACATCCGCGCAGGCAGACCGACCCGCGGCGCCCCGACCGGCAAGACGACGAGAGCGCGCGGCACCCCTGGGGTACCGCGCGCTCTCATGCGTTGAATCCATGACCCGGAGCGAGCTCCGGCAGACGGCTCAGGTGGCGAGCACGTCCTCCAGGCGACGGTCGATCGCGCCGGCGACGAGATCACGGAAATCGCCCTCGGGGAATCGTGCGACCGTAGCGCCGAGGAAACCCTCGATCATCAGGCGCTTGGCCTGCGGATCGTCGAGCCCGCGGCTGCGCAGGTAGAACAGCTGGTCCTGGTCGAGCTGGGCGATGGCCGCTGCGTGCGTGCAGCGCACGTCGTTGGCGAGGATCTCGAGACCCGGGATCGCATCCGCGTGGGCCTTCTTCGAGATCAGCAGGTTGCGCGACTCCTGGAAGGCGTCGATCTTCTGCGCCCCGGGGACGACCTCGATCATGCCCGACCAGACGGCCGTCGAGCGACCGCCGAGGATGCCGCGGAACGCGAGGTCGGAGTTCGTGCGCGGCGCGGCGTGGATCTGCTTGGTCGCGTAGTCGAGGTGCTGGCGACGGGTGGTCGCGTAGGCACCGGTGACGCGCGCTTCCGCGCCCTCGCCCTCGAGCGTGACGTCGAGATGCACGCGGCCGTCTCCGCCACCGAGACCGAGCACGGCCCAGTCGATGACGCCGTCCTTGGCGATCGCGGCACGCTGGCTCCCCAGGATCCAGGTCTTCTCGGAGACCTCCTGGAGCGAGAGGTAACGCAGGTGCGCGCCCTGTCCGACGACGAGCTCGGCGACGGGCAGCAGGATGCCGCCGTCCTGGCCGGCCTCGCCGGAGTCCCACACCTCGCGGATCTCCGCGGTCGCGCCGTCCTCGACGACGACGAGCACGCGGAACGCCTGCTGCTGGCCGGAGGCCTGCTGGTGCACGCGAAGGGCGATCGGAGCGGTCGACTGCGTGCCGCGCGAGACGTGCACGAAGGCACCGCCCGTCCAGCTGGCGTCGTTGCGGGTGACGAAGACGTCGTCCTCGTCGACGAGCGTGCCGAGGTGGCGCTCGACGATCTCGGCATGCGTGGTGGCCGCGTCGGAGAGGGTCGTGACGGTGACGCCCTCGGGGGCATCACCGACGATCTCGACCTGGTCGCCGACCTGGGTGAGCGTGATGACCGCACCCTCGACCTCGGAGATCTCGGAGGCCTGCGCAGGCTCGCCCGCAGAGGCGACCGGCAGCGAGAGGTCGAGCTTGGCAAGGGAGGTGAACTCCCAGCCCGAGCGCCCACGGAAGCTGGGCAGCTCGAGGGAGCGCAGCCGCTCGGTGGCGGCGGCGCGGCGGTCCGTGAGGAACACGGACGGGGCAGAGGCGACCTGGGTCAACCGATCGATCCTTCCATCTGGAGCTCGATCAGCCGGTTCATCTCGACGGCGTACTCCATCGGGAGCTCCTTGACGATCGGCTCGATGAAGCCGTTGACGATCATCTTCGACGCCTCTTCCTCGCCGATCCCGTGGGACTGGAGGTAGAAGAGCTGCTCTTCGCCGACCTTCGAGACGGTGGCCTCGTGGCCGACGTCGACATCGTCGTCGCCGATGCGGATCGTCGGGTAGGTGTCCGAGCGCGAGTCCTCGTCGAGCAGGAGGGCGTCGCAGACGACCTTGCTCTTGGACCCGTGCGCGCCGTCGGCGATCTCGAGGAGGCCGCGGTACGTGGAGTGCCCGCCGTCCTTGGAGATCGACTTGGCGAAGATGTTGCTCGTCGTGTTCGGCGCGGCGTGGACGATCTTGCCGCCCGCGTCCTGGTGCTGGCCCTTGCCGGCGAACGCGATCGAGAGGATTTCGCCGTGAGCGCCCTCACCCGTGAGGTAGACGGCGGGGTACTTCATCGTGAGCTTGGAGCCCAGGTTGCAGTCGACCCACTCGACGGTCGCGTTGGCCTGGGCCTCAGCACGCTTCGTCACGAGGTTGAAGACGTTGTTCGACCAGTTCTGGACGGTCGTGTACCGGATGCGGGCGCCCGGCTTGGCGATGAGCTCGACCACCGCGGAGTGGAGCGAGTCGGCCGACCACGTCGGGGCGGTGCAGCCCTCGACGTAGTGCACGTAGGAACCTTCGTCGGCGAGGATGATCGTGCGCTCGAACTGCCCCATGCTCTCCGTGTTGATGCGGAAGTAGGCCTGGAGCGGCATCTCGACGTGCACGCCCGGCGGCACGTAGACGAACGAGCCGCCCGACCACACGGCGCTGTTCAGCGCGGCGAGCTTGTTGTCGTTCGGCGGGATGATCGAGCCGATGTACTGCTTGACGAGGTCCGGATACTCGCGCAGGGCGGTGTCCATGTCGGTGAAGATGACGCCCTGCTTCTCGAGCTCCTCGTTGACCTGGTGGTAGACCACCTCGGACTCGTACTGGGCGCCGACGCCGGCGAGGAACTTGCGCTCCGCCTCCGGGATGCCGAGGCGGTCGAACGTCTTCTTCACGTCTTCCGGGACGTCGTCCCAGGAGCGCTCGGAGCGCTCGGAGGCGCGGACGAAGTAGTGGATGTCG
>JAURVW010000988.1 GCA_030655275.1 Solirubrobacteraceae bacterium | reverse complement strand
AATATTTGAGGATAAAGATTTGTCGGATTATCGTAAATCTTTGACTTTATAGCTGAAAGTGATTGAAGTGCAGTTTGTATTGAAGATTCACTAATGTCAACTGGTAAAGTAATTAAGTCAGTAATTTGACTAGATTCCATTCCAATTATGTCAATACTTAGTTGTCCTTTTAGTTTTCCTGCCTTCGCTGCTACACCTAATCCAAACAATGAGCTTACATCTATTCCTGCTTCAAACGTTGTAATTCTTGCTGTAATTCTCATACCAACACCAACTTTCGTAAATCCTGCACAACTTCCATTGTCAAGAACTACTTTAAGAGTTGTAAACTTTGCATAATCAAGAGTTATGGTATAAGAACCTGCTTCTGCTGTGATGGACGCAGGACCATATTTAATTTGAGCGGAACCATCCTTTTTCTCGACTGTTGAGTATACCGTTTCGTTTGGCAGAAATGTTATAATTTGATTCTTATCTGTAGCTAGTTGTTTTATGGATAAGGTGTCAAACTTTGATTTTTCCTTGTTATAAATTATTACTTCCTGCTCAAAGTCCATAGGTGAAATGGGAATAAAATCTTTAAACTGGGCTTCAGAAACAAATGTTCCAATAGGTGGTTTTTTATTTTTTTGAGCATATGTCGATATGCTCAAAAATAATGTCGTTACAATTAAGAGTGTTTTGATTTTCATTGTTTAGTATTTAATTGTTATGGAATCGTTTGTCTTTTAAGGTTGCTTACGACGTTTGAGTATAGCGGCAGTAAGGGATTTCGGGCTTCGTCACTGTCAAGCCGCGCTAAAATTAATGCGGGGCAGAATGCTTGAATACCACTGAACCCCTTATTGCATATAGCCTTTGTTATGCCCTCGTGCTTTTTTATATAATATTTTCAATTTTTTTAATTAAAGTTTCGATTCTTGCTTTCCATTCAATCGTAGTCTCAAAATCATCTTGATTAATTCTGTATATTTTTGTTTCGCATACAAGTTCTCCTAAATTTTTCAATTCGTTTCTTGTATCATATCCTTCTTTTTTCTCAAAAGAACGCATTGCTACAATTGCAAAATCAATACGAATATTTAATTTAAAGCAGATTTCAAATAATATCGAAATTTTAATACTTTGCTCAGTTGGTGAACCAGCAACAACCAAAATTAATATGCCATTAACTTCTATCAAATAAGTTCCATTTTCGAGTTTTTGGGAATTGTCTACCTCTTTAAAACTACTATCTACTATACTGCTCCAATTTGGAATTAATTGGTAAATTTTGGTTGGATTCAGCCCTTTGCAGATAGCATTTACAGTTGTCGATTTCCCAGAATGACTCGCTCCAATAATGATTATATATTTCATGA
>JAURVW010000002.1 GCA_030655275.1 Solirubrobacteraceae bacterium | reverse complement strand
GCCGCAGCCCGACGGGCCCACGAACACGCAGATCTCACCGGCGGGGACGTCGAGGCTGAGGCGGTCGACGGCCGGGGCGTCGGCGCCCGGGTAGTGCTTGAGCAGCTCCTTCAGCTCGAGCCGGGCGGCCGGGCGACCACTACTGGCCAGGGGATCCGCGGCGTTCGGGTTGGGGTTCGGCCCCGCAGGGCGGGCAGCTTCGGAAGACATGCAGCGGTACTCGGAGGAAGGCGGTGAACGAACGCGGGGGAGGCCGAGAGGCGGCGCACGGTGACCAGTGCGCAACACCATAGCCCGCCCTCTCCGCGAATCCCATCGGGTTTCATGGGTATACGAGGTCAGCCCGACGCAGGATCGATATTCGATCGACCGGGCCCGAAAGGGGCGAGTGCGCTGCCGACCGCTACTCGCCGGTGCCAGCCGTCTGCGCCTGCGTGCCCCTGGCGAGCGCGACGACCGTCGAGCCCGACATGCCCGGGTCCACGCGCAGGCGCGGAAGGGCGAACGGGTCGTCGCTGCGGGCCGCGAGACCGGGCTCGGTGGTGGTCGCGGCCAGGTAGCCGGCGGCCTCCACGGCCGCGCGCGAGGCGGGGTCGTTGCGACCGGCGGGGTAGCAGAAGAACTTGGCCGTGACGCCCAGACGCGCCTTGATCGCGGCCTTCGAGGCGGTCAGCTCCTGCTCCAGTGCGGCGGGCGCGAGGGCCGTCACGTCGGGGTGGGTGACGGTGTGGGAGTCGACGTCCCAGCCCTGCTTGATCAGGCGTTTGGCGCCCCACATCGGGATGCCGCCCTTGCCGAGGTGGTTCGTCGCGAGGTTCAGCACGCCGGGCCAGCCGGCTGCCCTCAGCACGGGCGCGCCACCGAGCACCTGGGAGATGTCGCCGTCGTCGAAGGAGAGGACCACGGGGCGTGACGGCAGGCGACCGTCGCCGTGCCACGCCTCCCAGACCTCGCCGAGCGTCACGCCGGTGAAGCCAGCCGAGTCCAGCGCTTCCACCTGCGCCTCGAGTTCCGTGGGCGGCACCCAGAGCCCGGGGTAGGCCGTGCCCGCCGGGGCCGGCGCGATCAGGTGGTACATGAGGATCGGCACGCGCTTGCTTCGGGCCTTGGCACCCGAGAGCGGCCAGGCGTCGGGGTTGCGTGGATCGGTGGTGGGCGTGGTCGACGCCGCCGCCACGTTCCGGTTCTTCGTGCCCGTGGACGACGTCGTCGCGTCGCCCTTCGAGGCCCGTGCGCCGTTCGCGGCGTCGACGCCGCCCTCACGCTGCGCCGTCTTCGCGCCGCCGTCGCCCGAACGACTCAGCACCGTGCCGGTCACGCCGCCAGCGAGCACGAGCAGGCCGATGAGGAGCACGATCGGACCGGTGCGCGAGCGGCGGCTCGGACGCCTCGGCGCACGGCGTCGTCCGTCGCGCGAGGAGCCCGAGGACGACCCCGGCCGATGGGCACCGGGCGTGCGCCTTGGTTCACGGGAGGGCCGGCTCACCGGGGGACCGTACCGACCGGGTCCCTGCCTCCGTACACTTCGCGCCCATGGCCCGGCCCTCGAAGACTGCCCCGCCGACCACCGGTGGCCTGCCGTCGCCCGAAGCGATCGTCGAGCGCGAGGCCGGCCAGCGCCGGGTCGCGATCTACTCGGCGGTCGGCGTCGCCATCGCGACCGCCCTCGCGGTGATCGTGGAGAACGTGATCAACGCGTCGGTCCCCGACCAGACCACGTCCACCCTGATCGACACCTTCGGCGCCGCCGCCCGCGGCGCGTCGCTCCCGGCGAGCTACTTCACGGCCGTCGGCGAGTGGAAGCTCGACAACGTGCTGTGGACCGCGGCCTCGTCGCTCCTGCGCGCCCTGGCGTTCCTGCTGATGATCCCGCCCGCGCTCTTCATCATGCGCGGCGCGCGTGAGCGCGGCGGCTCGCTGTTCAAGCAGCTCGAGTACCTCCTGATCGCCGGCGCGATCATCATGGCCGCGGGCCCGCTCGCGATCGCCATCGGCGAACCGAGCATCTACCACGCGGCCCGCGACGCCGGATTCACGCCGGGCGACATCCGCCAGGCCGTCCTGGACTCCAATCTCATCCTGCTGCGCGTGCCGATCCTGCTGGGCTCGCTGCTCATCGGCATCCCGCTCGCGTTCGGCTCGATGCAGGCCTACCGCGCCGGCCTGCTGCCCCCGATCCTCGGGTTCATGGGCGTGCTCGTCGGGATCCTGTTCGTCGTGCCGCTCGACGCCAGCGGCCTGCTGCGCGCCTTCTGGTTCTCCGCCGTCGCCTTCGTGATCTCGGGCCGAGCCTCCGGCGGCTACGCCGAGGCGTGGGCCACGGGCATCCCGGTGCCGCCGGCGCCGCGCCAGCCTCCGGCGCCGCGCGAGAAGAAGGCCAAGAAGGAGAAGGCCGTCAAGTAGGCGGCCCACCGCGGTAGCGTCCCCCGCATCGACGGTGCGACGCTCACGGTGATCCTCTCCGCCCTGGGGCTCAGCGGAGCGTCGGGGCTCAACGCCTGGCTGCCCCTGCTGGTCACGGCGACGCTGCAGCGCATCGGGTGGGTCGACCTCGACCCGACCTGGGCGCAGCTCGGCGACACGCCCGTGTTGGTCGCCCTCGCCATCCTGTTCGTGCTCGACTTCGTCGGCGACAAGGTGCCGATCGTCGACCACGTCCTCCATGCCCTGGGCTCGGTGATCCACCCCGTCGCCGGGACGGTCCTGTTCGACGCTCAGGCCGGGAGCGACGTCTCCATCGTGGTGAGCATCCTCCTGGGCGGCGGCAGCTCGGGGCTGCTGCACGCGGCCCGCGCGACGGCCCGCCCGGCGGTCAGCGGCACGACTGCCGGCGTCGGCGCGCCGATCATGTCGATCCTCGAGGACATCGCCGCCGTCCTGCTCGTGATCGTCGCGTTCCTGATCCCCGTCGTGGCCGGGTTCGTCGTGATCCTGCTGCTCGTCGGCGCCGTGATGGCGGCACGACACGTCCGACGGCTGGTCAAGAGGCGTTCGGCGGGCAAAGTGCCTGCACCACAACGGTAACCGTTTCTGAACGGGGAACCGCCGGGAGAGCGGGTGATTCGCTGGGCTCCGGCTTGAGAACACGGTGTGTTTCCAATTCGGCCCTAGATCTGGTAATCCTGTTTCTCCGCACGCGGCACTTGTCGTCCCCCGCGCCCGGCATCCAATGGTCACCTCACGTCCTCTCGGTGGTCCGCGCTCGCGGACCTCGCGCCTCCTCGCGCTCTCGATCGCCCTCACCGCATCGCTCCTCGCGACCCTCGCCTCCTCGTCGGCCCACGCCGCGACGACGGGCCCGTACAAGCCGAAGTGGGTCCAGTACTCGGACCTCAAGAACCACGTCGTCTACCGCCCGACCACCCTGCCGGCAGGGCAGAAGCTGCCGGTCCTGGTGTGGGGCGAGAGCGGCTGCATCGCCAACGGCCTGATCATGCAGGGCTTTCTCGGAGAGATCGCCTCACACGGCGTGATCGTGATCGCCAACGGCGGCGCCCTCCAGCTCGGCATCACCAACGCGGCGATGGGCGAGGCCTCAATCGACTGGGCCAAGAAGCAGAACGCGCTCGCCGGCGGTGAGTACGACGGCAAGCTCCTCGCCGACCGCATCATCGTGAGCGGCCACTCGTGTGGCGGCCTCGAGGCGTACCAGATCGCTGCAAAGCGCCCCGAGATCGCGGGCACGGCGATCATGAACAGTGGCCAGCTCGACGTGAACCAGGCCCAGCTCGACCAGCAGAAGGCGCCGGTCCTCTACGTGCTCGGCGGCGAAGGCGACGTGGCCTACTCCAACGGCCTGCGCGACTACGACAAGCTCCCGGCCTCCCTGCCGACGTTCCTGGCCTCCGACAACAACGGCCACTTCGGCACCTACTACGGCAACGCCGGTGGCACCTACGCGAAGGTCCTCAAGGACTGGATCCTCTACCGCGCGACGGGCAACGCCGCCGCGGCGTCGACCTTCACGAACCTCGCCTCGCCGATCTGGTCGAGCTTCAAGATCGTCAAGAAGCGCAACCTGTAGGACCGACCACGAGCCGTGGGCCGAACGCGGCCTGCCTCAAGGCGCCGAACGTCGAGTTTCACCCCCTCCTAGGGGCGAATCGCGACGTTCGGGCGGTTCGGCGATCAGGCGCTCGGCATCCCGGCGACGAGCGTCTCGAGGATGGTGCGGGCCTGGGCCGGCTCCAGGCCGTGGGTCACGAGACCCTCGATCACGAAGACGGCGATCTTGACCGTCGGCCCGAGCGACGCCTCGGGCACACCTCGAGCGGTGAGTTCGTCGGCGAGCAGGCCTTCGGAGGCCGCGTGGAAGCGGTCGTGCCAGGCCGCGAGCGCCGGTGAGACCTCGACCCGTGCGTGGATCTCCGAGATGAGGAGATGCAGGTCGCGGAAGCCATCCACCACCCAGACGAGCTGGTCGACGTCGTCGCTCGCCGTCTGGCCCCGATAGGCGGCCCACGACTCGACGAGGAGCTCGTCGAGGACGGTGATGAGGAGGTCGTCCTTGTCGCTGAAGTACCAGTAGATCGTGTTGGGCGTGACGCCCGCTGACCTGGCGATCGCGCTCATCGGCGTCGCCTCGAACCCGCGCTCCATGAACAGCGCCCGCGCCGAGGCGACGATCTCGCCGCGTTTGGCCTCCCGCTCCTGCGGTCGCTTGTTCTTCGGCATCTCGTCCTGGACTCCCGGCACCAAGCCTATCTTGAACGGCAGTCAAGAACCCGCTACTTTGTGCGGCACGACGTCTTGAACGTCGATCAAGAGCCGATCCCCCGCACGAATCGACGCCCCGATGACGATGCCCACCGACCACCCCGCCCGCGAAGACGTCGAGTTCCTCTCCCACGGCACCCGCTGCTCGGCCTGGCTGTACCGGCCCACCTCCGGAGAGGCGCGCCCGCCGCTCGTCGTGATGGGCCACGGCCTCGGTGGCACCCGCGACCTGCGCCTCGCCGCATACGCCGAGCGGTTCGCCGCCGCGGGCTTTGCGGCGCTCGTGTTCGACTACCGCTACTCGGGTTCCAGCGACGGCGAGCCCCGCCAGCTCGTCGATGTGCGCCGGCAGCTCGAGGACTGGCACGCCGTCCTTGCCTTCGCGCGCACGCTGGAGATCGACCGCGATCGCATCGCGATCTGGGGCACGTCGTTCGGCGGCGGCCACGTGATGCGCATCGGCGCCGAGGACCAGGCCGTCGCGGCGGTCGTCGCGCAGTGCCCGTTCACCGACGGGCCGGCCTCGTTCCTGGCCCGCGCCCGCCACGGGTTCCTCAGTTCCGGCCTGCTGCTGTTCCTGGCGGTCGTCGACGCGATCGGCGCGAAGCTCGGCCGCCGTAAGGCCCTCGCGGTCGGCATGACGGGCTCCTCGTGGATGCCCGCGTTCATGGTGGCCAAGGACTGCGTGCCCGGAACCAGCGGCCTGGTGCAGCCCGGCTCGGTGATGTCGGCCCGCACGAGCCGTCTGCTCGCCCGCTTTCCGAAGCTCGCCGCGAAGTTCTCGCCGAACCTGCGTCTCGACGACGGTCGGCGCTCCGGCCGCCGTGCGCCATCCGACGGGAGCGCGACGACCTACGCCGGGGTCGGGGAGGGGTCGACGGGCCAGGATCCGCTCTGGGGTGTCGTGACGCAGCCCGATGGCTCTCGCCTCCACAATGCCCTCGCCGCGCGCCTCGTGCTCACGTTGCCGTTCTACCGTCCGGGCCGCGACCTCAAGCGACTGGGCACGACGCCCGCGCTCGTCTGCGCGTGCGACCTCGACACCGTCGCACCCCCTGGGCCGACCGTCCGGTACGCGTCGGACCTCGCGAACGTTCGCCTGATCCGATACCCGTACAGCCACTTCGGGATCTACGTCGACGACGCGTTCGAGCAGGCCGTCGGCGACCAGATCGCATTCCTCCAGGAAAAGCTCCAGCCGACCGGCTGACCCGTTGGCGGCGCCGGACGGTCGTCGCGAAGTGAGACAACTGGCGTCCCGCCTCCCATGGCCGGGGCGATACTGCCTCCATGCGCCGCTCCGCTCGTCCTGCCCGCCGCGTCGCCCTGGCGGTTGCCGGGGCCGGATCGATCGCTGCCCTCGCCGGCGCGATGGGTTCGGGGGCGTCGGCGGAACCGAGGCCCGCCGGCGCGGTTGGCACGGCGAAGTCCGTTGCCGAAGCGAGGCCCGCCGGCACCGCAGCCAGGCTCGCGGCGCTCCCCTCCCCGCCCGCCTCGGCGCAGCCCCAGAAGGCGACGCCGGGCTCCACCTTTCGCCTCACGAAGCGGATCGACGGCCTGAAGGCCCCGATC
>JAURVW010001461.1 GCA_030655275.1 Solirubrobacteraceae bacterium | reverse complement strand
GGAACAGCTCGAAGGCGAGCGGATCGATCAGGTCGGCATGGGCGAGCAGCGGCGGAAGCCAGGGATGCTCGACGGTCTTCCGACCCTCCTTGCGGGGACGCAGCTCCATGTCGAGCCGCGGTGAGGAGTAGTGGATCTTCGGGCGCACGCCCTGCGGCCAGGTGTCGAGCGCGAGACGCAGGGCCTCGGCGTCGGGCACGCCCTCGGGGTCGTGGCAATGGTGGTGGAGCACGTCCCAGATCACGGGGATGCCGGTCCGCTCGGCGACGGTCCGCACCGCCGCGATCCCGTACGACTTGTCGTCGTTCTCGACCGCGAGCCGCGCCTGCGCCCGTTCGGAGAGCCGCTCGAAACCGGCGACGAACCGATCGATTCCCGCGTCGACGCCGCCCGCCGCGCCGCCGACGTGGATGAGCGACACGCTCTCGGGCCCAAGCCCCATCGCGTCGAAAAGCGCCGCCTGCACCTCGAGCTCCGCGA
Source organism: Solirubrobacteraceae bacterium (assembly GCA_030655275.1). Classification (GTDB taxonomy): domain Bacteria; phylum Actinomycetota; class Thermoleophilia; order Solirubrobacterales; family Solirubrobacteraceae; genus JAGIBJ01. The sequence goes on along the minus strand of JAURVW010001461.1, from coordinate 2,223 downwards.
TGGCCGCGTCGACGGTCTCCGGGCGCTCGGAGTTCAGCACCGTGTACTGGCCGGGGTGCGACGAGAGCCTGATCCCTCGGTCGCGCGCGAGCTGCCCGAGCTCGGCGAGCTCCGCGGCGCACTCCTGCACCTGATCATGGAACTGGGGCAGATCAGGATGGCTCGCGTAGGGCGCAAGCCCGGTCGGCAGGCGGTACATGCGGATGTCGTGCGCGTCGACGTAGTCCAGGATCGCCCGCGTCGCCTTCAGCGACTCCCGCAGGTGCGGCCCCGACTGCCAACGCCGCGTGTCGTGCGATGGCAGCCCACCATCGCCGATGACCTTCACGGCAAAGCCGAGGCGGTGGCGGCTGGTACGAACGGCGGCCATACCGGGACTACGAACCAGCGCCGCCGGCAGCTCAGCCGGCACCCGGGGAGGCGAGCGCTCGCAGCCCCGCTTCGACGGCATCCAGCCATCCACCAACGTGCTCGCGTGCCTCGGGCGTGTCCGGGTAGCGGCAACGCAGATGCAGGCCGGCGGAATTGACGGCGAACCAGATCATCACGCCGTCGGTGCGGATCGCGGCGGAGACGTACTTGAGCTCGGTGTCGGGGCCGGCCGGCACCGGCATGCGGCGCGCGTCGAGCCAGGAGATCGCGAACATCCCCGGGGGCGACGGCATGCCGCCGCGCGGCGCGAAGATCGGGGCCAGCGGCCAGGAGCCCAGTCCGGTGGCCTCCTCCACCGCGGCGATGCAGGCGACGGGCGCGGGGTCGGCGGACTCGATCACGGCGTTCGTGATGAACCAGCCGACGGCCTCCCGCCAGCGTGGGTCGTTGCGGCTGTGCACGGGGAAGACGGCGCGCAGCGTGCGGCCCGAGCGGTCGGCGGTCACCTCGGTCAGCACGGAGAGGCCGAGGGCGATGAGGCGCACGCCCCGGTCGCGGGCCAGCGCGTCGAGGCGCGCGAGTCCGTCGACGTCGAGCACGTCACGCACCTCGACGACCTCGGCGGGCGCCGGGACGAGGTCACCGAGCGGAAGTGGGAAGAGCGGCATGTCGCCCTCTCCTGCGTCCATGATGTCGGCCCAGCGCTCGTGCACCTCGACGGGCGCCGGCGGCATCGACTCCAGGATCGTGGTGTGCTCGGCGAACGCCGGCGGCGACGGCAGGTCGGAGCCCGGCCCTCGGCCCTCGCGAAGATCCTCCAGGCAGCTGAGCAGCTCCTGGGAGAGCACCATCAGCGACCACATGTCTACGTGGGCGTGATCGGAGCCGATCACGACCTCGGGCCGCGGATCCGGGGCGCCGGGCGGTGGCACGACCAGGCAGAGATGGTGCGACGGCCGTGACAGCGGCGTGCAGCGTGCGTCGAGGACCGCTCGCACGACCTCGCGGGTACGTTGGCCGTCGATCACGACGTGCTCGCTGAGTTCGCCCGGCTCGACGGCGATCTCGTGCAGCTCGATCGCTCCGTCGGCCGCGAAGGAGAACGCCGTGCGCAGCGTGTGGTGCCGCTCGACGACCGCGTCCCAAGCCGCGGCCACCGTCTCAGGTGCGACGTCGACCTCCGGCAGCCGAAACGCGATCGCCATCCACGAGCCGGGTCGGTCGCCGCCCGAGACGTGTCGGGCCTGGTCGAACGAAACGGGCAGCGCGCGGCCGGGGCCGCCGACGGCGCGGACCCCGTAGCTGAAGACCCGCCCGGTGACCAGGTCCATCTGGGCCACATTGGTCAGCCGCATACGGCGTACCCTACGTCCTCGACTCCCGTCCCACCGGAAACCCGCTGCCCACACTCGACGTCAACGATGCCGCCCTCGACTACGAGGTGATCGGCGATTCCGGCCCGCTCGTGGTCCAGCTGCACGGCCTCACCTCCAGCCGCGAGCGCGATGCACTGCTCGGCCTGGACCTACCGATGGCGCTGCGGGGCCACCGGGTCCTCAAGTACGACGCCCGCGGGCACGGGCGCTCCACCGGCACGGCCGATCCGAACGCCTACACCTGGCCCCGGCTCGCCGACGATCTCCTGCAGCTGCTCGACCATGTCGCACCGGACGACCAGGTCCACGGGGTGGGTCCGTCGATGGGGAGCGCGACGCTGCTCCATGCCGCTCTGCGCGATCCGGCCCGGTTCGCGAGCCTCACGCTCGTCACCCCGCCGACGGCCTGGGAGACCCGCGTCGCGATCCGTGGCACCTATCTCATCAATGCCGACCTCGTCGAGCGCGAGGGCAT
>JAURVW010001460.1 GCA_030655275.1 Solirubrobacteraceae bacterium | reverse complement strand
GACAATTTTTTCGACTCGGCGTTTGTCCTCGGTAGCGAAAACGCGAAACAGTACAACGCGCTTAACAGGACCTTGAAAAGCGAGTTGCCGCAGTCCACGGTCATGGACAAGTACAATGCTAACCGCATTACGAACTCGATGTGGCATGCACAGCGCGCGCGGCGTTTGCAGACGGCAGTCATCGAGAGTGCTGGCGTAAAGGCCTTGAAGATGCTCTTGAAGCCAAAATATTGGAAGGTTGTTGATAGGCCAAAGAGGTTGCGGCTGGCGGTCCTTTATTTCTCGAGTTCTGAGGAGGATCGCCGCATGGCCACGCGGCGAGTGGAACGGCTTGGTATCACTCGAGATATGATTGAAGCTAAGGCGCTGGAACTTCAGGGGGCGACGGTCATGATCCTTGAGAAAATGCAGACCCGGAGCGAGCAGTCGATTGAACAGGCCGAAAAGAAGCTCATGAAGTCGACCCGGTCTTATACCAAGAATCGCTCCAATAAGTCGGAGCGCAGCCTGCCTTCAAATCGCGAAGATGATGATTCAAATGTCGACTCTATTAGGCCCAGGAATGACTGGAACTAAACAGACTGGAGGGGTTGGTGGCAACAGAGCGACAGATCGCTGCTAATCGCTCTAATGCGAAAAAGAGCACCGGACCGCGTACGCCCGCTGGGCGTGCGCGGTCCAGCCAAAACTCTCGCACACACGGCCTGACAGCGCTAATTCCCGATTTAGGACCCATTTCTGACACCCATAAAAACTTCGTGGAAATTGCAGGCTTCGGCACAACCACTAAGCGGCTTGAGGCCGCGAGCAAGTTTTTCCAAGCACAACTTTTGCTAGAGCGCATCGAAGATTGGCGTCGGCATTTATATGAAGAGTTATTCAATTCGAAATGTCCGGGAGACCACAATCGTGTTCGGCGACTGGCTGCGTTGGACCGTTACGCGCGGTATGCACATACAAAAATGTGCCAAGCGCTCGCGGAGCTTGAACGTTGAAGATGAGTTCTTGCCAAATCGAACCCAATTTATTGATTGAGAATCAAGTGATTAGATGCCTCACAATCGCTAAACTTCGCCGCTGCTTACG
>JAURVW010001459.1 GCA_030655275.1 Solirubrobacteraceae bacterium | reverse complement strand
CAATCCACTTCCAGACCTTTCAGATCCGACCTTTTGCCCCTGGATTTTTTGACACCCTTCAGTTTTTAAGCGTTTCCCTCTGTCACCACGTTCGCGGACCTCTCGGAACTGTTTTTACACCTAAACATTTTGACGCCTCCGAATTTGCATTTAATCTACATTTTTATTCCGTCATATCTCTCGACCGCGATCGACTTTTGAACGTTTTGCTGCATTTGCTCCTATTTGTATCTTTTACTGTTTACTTTGTAAAATGTTTATCTGTCAAAGTCTTAAGTTCCAATTTTACTTTTGTTTACGTTTCGCTGCCGCCCTTCACACGAACACCGACTTGTCTATTTATGCCCTTTTAGTTATTTGTTTTAGCAATTTAGCCATTTGGTTATTCCTCTCAGGCCCAGACTTTAGAACTTTTTGCTTTACAAAGTGATGCCACTCATCAATTTACTTGTATGTAAATAATATACGTTTCTTTGACAGTGTTTTTTTGTTTTTTTAACTCTATTATCCCCAACGCTCTTTTTATTGTCTTTTTCGGAAAGTCCTAAAATCCATGCCTGCTGCGGAAACCTAATTCTTACTTTGCAAGGCTAAAAGTACCTCGTTAATTAACGGCGCAACGAGTTTATTTGTAAGTATAGCTTTTTACAATTTATCGCCGTATAATAGTATTATGCTATTATGTGTCTACTTATAAATCACAACTATTGCTTTAAGCGTCAAAGACACTTTAGTGCGGAAACCGCGCATTCGGCTTTTGCCAGGATCTAAATCCCTCGTTGATTTTACATCACAACGGCACAAAATAATAGCTTACTAAAACACTTCATTCACCATAATATATTTACTTTTTAGCTACCAGTGAATGTCTAACCTGTATTACTTCCTTAACGTCGCTCTGTTTTTCTTTTTCTAGTCTTTTTTTTCTTTAACAACCCCGTCTTCCCTACTTCGGTTTTTTGGGTTTTTACCCCGGAAATGTTTTCCGTCCTTAGCTTTATTTAGCGAATTCGCACTTTTGGGCTTTTTTTGTTGTGTT
>JAURVW010001458.1 GCA_030655275.1 Solirubrobacteraceae bacterium | reverse complement strand
GATGAAGGGCCGGGGCTGAGGATCTTCAAGCAGCACGGCATACGCCAGCATCTTGAGTGTGCCGTCCGACATGCCATGTTGGAAGAACGGATCCTGATAGCCCTCCTCGTCAAATTTCAACAAGAGGCGCTTGTCCTTGCTGACTTCCGGTGTGATTTTCTTCAGGCCGGGAATTGCTTTCGCCAGCCGATTGAGAATGGCGCGGAATTCCGTGGGGTTCTGCCTCTGGTAGTACTGCAAAACATTGCCAACGTTGGAGCCTTCGCGGTCTAGCCACCTCTGCGCTCCGGCGGCGGGGAGTGCACGGGCGGCATTGGGTACGAAATATGACAGGTACCACTGCTCGACATACTCCCTCAATGCCACGATACGGGGGTGCTCGGACAGATTGCCCAACGTCGCAATCCCCAACTTGTCAAGATTCGCAAGTGTGACCGCTTGGGAAAGTCGAGACTCCTTCGCTTCACCAACCTCCTGACCGGCCCATACCTTACCTTTTCCCCGTTTTAGTTTGAGAAAATAGTATGGCTTCCCACGCGTTTCACCTGCACGGCGCTGCCGGCACGTTTCCGCTATTGCGGCGGGAACGCCATCCACAATGTCGACAACAAGTTGGTAAACGATGGGCCGGAGTGGGTCATCCGCCTCGAAGAAAACTTCAAAAGATATGGGGCCTGTTTCGCCTTGGGTGCGGAGTCGATCAAATCCGCCGCGCCACGGCTTATCGCACGCAGCCTCCACCCCGTCCAGAAGGCAGTCGGCCACAAAACCGAAGGCATCCAGCACCGTGGACTTGCCAGCACCATTGGGGCCAATGAGGCAGGTCAATCGAGGAAGCGGGGTGCCGCTGCCGTACTGAACTTGCCCTAGCTTCACGTCAGCCAGGGCTCGGTAGTTTTTAATATGGATGCCAAGAAGACGAGCCATTGAATTTCCAGGTAGGTGGAGGAAAACCTCGCTGCGGACAGTGCTGGTCAGCTATCGGGAAGGCGGGGAAGCTTACTGCAGTCACCCGCTCAATAAAAAGCATCCGTAGCCCCGTTCCGACATGTACGCATCGCACCGGGG
>JAURVW010001454.1 GCA_030655275.1 Solirubrobacteraceae bacterium | reverse complement strand
GGAGGTAGATCTCATCGGCTCCGGCCATCTTCATGGCGGCGATCGTTGCGGCGGGGATCTCGCCGCGGATCGGCGGGGTGCACGCGACGACGCGCGGGACGCCGGCGACCTTCGCGGTGATGATCGTCATGTGGGCGGATGCCGTCAGCGGGTACTTTCCGCCAGGGATGTAGGCGCCCGCGGCCTGCACGGGCACGTGCTTCTGACCGAGGAAGACGCCGGGGAGGGTCTCGACCTCGATGTCGACGAGCGAGTCGCGCTGCGCCTGGGCGAAGCGGCGCACCTGGTTCTGCACGAACTCGATGTCCTGGATGACCTGGGGCGGGAGGGTGCCGATGATCTCCTCGATCTCGGCATCCGTCAGACGGTACGACTCACGGCTCGACTTGTCGAACTGCTCGGCGTACTGGCGCACGGCGGCGTCGCCGTTCTCGCGGATGTCTCCGATGATCCCGCGGACGCGCTCGGCGACATCCTGCTGCGCGGTGTCCGCGAACGTCTTCGTCGGCGCGGACTTGAGGTGCAGGGGCATGGCCCCTCCTTTCATTGCATACGTATGCCTCGATTATGACCGCGTATGCACAGAGCGTCAAGCGCGTTAGGATTCCCTCGTTGAGGGGAAGGCGTCACATGGTCGTCACGAGTCGCGATGTCGCACGTCTGGCGGGGGTGTCGCAGCCCACGGTCTCGCGCGCCCTCCGGGACGATTCCCGCGTGTCCGAGGCGACCAAGGTGCGTGTCCGAGAAGCGGCGCAGCTGCTCGGCTACGTGCCGAGCGAAGCGGGCCGCGCGCTGTCCTCGGGGCGCACGCGCCGCATCGGCCTGCTGCTGACCGACCTCGACAACCAGTTCTATTCGCACATCATCGCGCCCGTGCATCGCGAGCTCGAGGCGCTCGGCTACCAGCTCATGCTGCACACCGAGACCGCCGACAACGACACCATCGTCGAGCGGCTGCTCGACAGTCTCGGCGCCCGGGTGTCGACGGCCTCCGACGGTCTGGCCGGCGTTCAGGCGGCGAGCCTCGGC
>JAURVW010001451.1 GCA_030655275.1 Solirubrobacteraceae bacterium | reverse complement strand
TCGCTGCTCTCCCGCGAGCGCGCCGCCGCGGCGCGCACCGGCTCCACTCGTTGAGCCTCTCCATCGTGATCGCCGCGGGCGGCACGGCCGGGCACGTGGTGCCCGCGCTCGCCGTCGCCGATGCGCTGCGCGCCCAGGGTGCGTCCGTGCGCTTCATCGGCGGGGACCGCGCCGAGACCACCCTCGTGCCCGAAGCCGGCTACGAGCTCGACCAACTCGACGTGCGCGGCTTCAGCCGCACCGATCCCGTCGCGGCCGGCAAGGCCGGGCTCAAGGCGGTCGGCGCGACGAGACGGGCCTCCAAGCTGCTCAAGCAGATCGCGCCGGACGTGGTCCTCGGGGGCGGCGGCTACGTGGCCGGCGTCGTTGGCATCGCCGCCGTGCGTCGCAAGATCCCGCTCGTGCTGACGGAAGCCGACAGCCACCTGGGCATGTCGAACAAGTACCTGGCCAAGTACGCCAAGCGGGTGTGCCTGGCCTTCGAGATGGCCGAGTACGCCGCCGACGACACCTACGTGGTGACCGGCCGCCCGGTCCCGCCGCCCGCGACCGACCGCGCCGCCGCCCGCGAACGCTTCGGCGTGCCGGAGGGTGAGCCGCTCGTACTCGTGTTCGGCGGGTCGCTCGGCGCCCGCTCGATCAACGAGGCCGCGATCACGGGGCTGGCCAACCGAGACTTCCACGTGCTCCACGCCTGCGGCACTCGCGACGAGGAGGCCCTGCGCCCCCTCGTGCCCGCCGCGAACTACGCGATGGAGCCGTACATCGCCCGCTTCAACGAGGCGCTGCTCGCCTCCGACCTCGTGGTGGCCCGCTCCGGCGGCTCGGTCTTCGAGATCGCCGCGCACGGCAAGCCGTCGATCCTCGTGCCCTACCCGCACGCGGCCGGCGACCATCAGCGCGGCAACGCGATGGCGCTCGTCGACCTCGGCGCCGCCGTCCTCGTTGACGACTTCGACCTGTCGCCCGAGCGCTTGCGCAGCCGGGTCGAGACGCTCCTCGCCGCACCCGATCGCCTTGCTGCGATGGGGGAGGCGGCACTCGGCTTCTCGCGCCCGCGGGCCGCCGAGGCGATCGCCGCCGAGGTGACCTCGGCCGCCGCCTCCCGATAGCCTCTCCGTCCGTGCAGACCCCCGCCGACTGGCAAGGCCGACGCCTCCACTTCCTCGGGATCGGCGGGGCCGGGATGAGCGGGCTCGCCGCGATCGCGCTCACCCGCGGCGCGACCGTCACCGGTAGCGATCGCAGCGCCTCGGCGATCGTCGACGGCCTTCGCGAGGCCGGCGCGACGATCACGATCGGGCACGACGCGAGCGCGCTCCCGGACGGTCCGCTCGAGATCGTCCGGTCGACCGCCATCACCGAGGAGAACCCGGAGCTGGCCGCTGCCCGCGCCCGCGGCGACGTCGTCCTGCACCGCAGCGAGCTGCTCGCCGAACTCGTCGCGGACCGCCGCACGATCGCCGTCGCCGGCGCCCACGGCAAGACGACGACGAGCTCCATGGTCGCCCACGCGCTCCACACGCTCGGGCTCGATCCGTCGTGGGTGATCGGCGGCACCGTTCGCACCCTCGGGCGCGCCGCTCACTGGGGTGGCGAGGACGGCTGGCTCGTGGTGGAGGCCGACGAGTCCGACCGCTCGTTCCTGCGACTGCATCCGACGATCTCGATCGTCACCAACATCGAGCTCGACCACGACGCACGCGATCTCACCGCGCTCGAGGCCGACTTCACCACCTTCCTGAGCGGGAGCGGCGAGGCCGTCGTTCCGACGGAGATCGCGCGCGTCGCGGCCCCGGGAACGAAGGTCACCGCCATCGACCTCCCCGCCGGCGACCCGCAGACCGGCGTGGCCTTCGGCGACGTGACCATCACGCTCGGCGTCCCCGGCAGCCACAACGCCGGCAACGCCGCCCTCGCGATCGAGGCGCTCGCCCAGGCCGGCGTCGATCGGGCGGCCTCGGCCGGAGCGCTCGCCGACTTCGTCGGCGCCGGACGCCGCTTCGAGCCGTTGGGCCTCTCTGCCAGTGGAGCGCGCGTCGTCGACGACTACGCCCACCATCCGACCGAGGTCGCCGCCACCGTCGAGGCCGCGCGGGCCTGGGTCGGCGAGGGCCGCGTGGTCGCCGTCTTCCAGCCGCATCTCTTCTCGCGCACGCGCGACTTCGCGAAGGAGTTCGCCGAGGCGCTCGCCGCCGCCGACGAGGCGATCCTCGTGCCGATCTACCCGGCCCGTGAGACCCAGGAAGCATTTCCCGACATCACGAGCGCGTCGATCGAGGCGCAGTGGCCGTGGCATGCCGTCGCCGAGGCCCGTGGCGCCGCCGACTTCGCTGCCGCGGCCGAGCTCGCCTCGGGGCTGGCGGGTGAGGGCGACGTGATCGTGGTGATGGGCGCCGGCGACATCCGCTCCGTCGGCGAGCAGATCGTCGCGGCCGCGACGGCGCAGCCCGCCGACGCTTCCTCCGCGTCCGCTTCCGCTGCCGCGTCGACCTCCTCCAGACCCGCGGAGCTCGTCGCCGATCAGCCGATGGATCGCATGACGACCGTGCGCGCCGGCGGACACGCCCAGTGGTTCGCACGCGTCGACGACCCCGAGCGGCTCGTCGCGCTGCTGGCCTGGGCGCGTGACGAGGGCCTGGCCGTCCATGCCGTGGGCTCGGGCTCGAACCTGCTCGTCTCCGACGACGGCGTCGCCGGTCTCGTGGTGCGCCTCGACGGCGACCTCGGCGACACGCGCTTCGACGGCCACGACCTCATCGCCGGTGGCGGTGCCCGCTTCCCGAAGGCCGCCGCCGCGGCCGCCCGCCTCGGCCTCGCCGGCATCGAGTTCGGCGTGTCGATCCCCGGTACCGTCGGCGGCTCGGTGCGCATGAACGCCAACGCCTATGGCGGCGCCCTCGCGAACACGCTCCAGTGGGTCGAGATCGCGACGGCCGACGGCGTCGAGCGCCGCGAGCCCGGGGCCCTCGGCTTCGCCTACCGCCACTCGGCGCTGACCGATGGCGAGGTCGTCGTCCGCGCGGCCTTCAAGCTCACCGCCTCGGAGCCCGCGACGGTGAAGGCCGCGCTGGCCGAGCTGCGCGACAAGCGCAAGGCCACGCAGCCGTCCGGCATCAAGACCTTCGGGTCGACCTTCAAGAACCCGCCGCCATGGCCGGATGGCCCGAGTGCCGGTCAACTCCTGGACACCGCCGGCCTTCGCGGCCTGCAGCACGGCGCGGCCCGTCTCTCTCCGATCCACGCGAACTTCGTCGAGAACACCGGGGAGGCCACGACCGCGGAGATCGTCGCGCTGATGCAGCTCGCCCGCGAGCGCGTGCACGCCGAGCATGGCGTCTGGCTCGAACCCGAGGTCCGCACCCTTGGCGCCGTCGAGCTGCCCTGGGCCTGAGCACCGGGGCCGGGCGCGCCAGCCGCTCGAACGTACGATTGCGAGGGAAGGGGGAGAGGCCTCCCCGGCGAAGCCCTCCCCGTGCATCGCCCCGCCGCGCTCTCCGCGCCCGCACTCTCGCCGTCCCACCTGCTGCGCCTCGCGAAGGGCCGCATGCCCACGCCCAGGCGCGCGGCGAAGATCGGCGGCATCCTCTTCGGGGTGCTCGCGACGCTCGTCGTGATTCTGCTCTTCACGCCGGTCGCCCACCCGCGCGACCTGCAGGTCGAAGGCGTCACGGGCAGCAGCGCCCAGCGCATCCGCACCGCGCTCGAGGAATCGGGCGGCAGCCAGTCGACGTTCATGGTGAGCGAGGCGAAGCTCATGGAGGCCGTGCAGGGCTATCCGGAGGTCGCGGCCGTCGAGGTCGACGCCCATCCGCCCTTCCGCCTCGATCTCACCGTCGTAATGCGCCCGCCCGTGGCTCGGGTCCAGACCGGCGGCCGCAGCGTCGTCGTCGCGGGCGACGGCACGATCCTCGAGCGCGCGAGCTCCGCGAAGGTGCCGCGCGTCGACGCGACGATCTCGAACGTGCGCCTGGCCGGTAGCCGGGTGACCGGTGGCCGTGGCGCGCTTGCCGTCCTCGCCGCCGCCCCCGAGGAGCTCCTGGGCTTCGCGCGGACGATCCGCGCGGGCGACAGCGGCCTCGAACTCGTGCTCGCCAGGGGACCGCGCCTCATCTTCGGCAACGCGACGCTCGCCAAGGACAAGTGGGTGGCTGCCGCCGCCGTCATCGCCGACGGCGCTGCCGCGCGCGCCACCTACATCGATCTTCGCGTCCCGTCTCGCCCGGCCGTCGGCGGGCTCGGCGGTTCCGAGGCCGCAGGCGCCGACGACGCGCCACCGACCCTCACGGCAGTCTCGCCCGAGGCTGCGGCCAACGCCGCGGCGACCGCCGCCACGCTCGCGGCCGGAAAGGCCGCCTCGGGTCGCTCGACCGGTCTCGACACGTCCGCCAATCCGACGTCGTCGACCGGAACCGTCGACCCGTCGTCGGCCGCCGCAGGGTCGCAGACGAGCACGGGAACGGGCGCTGCGCAGACCCCCGGCACGGTGCAAGAACCGGCCTCGGCAGGGTCCGGCGCGGCAGCGGCGAACACCTCTTCAGCCCCTCCAGGGGCGACCGCCGAGACCGCTTCCAGTGGCGGCGCGACGCTCGGCGGCACGACCCCGTAATCGGGTCCGCACGCTGCGACCGCGTCTGACTCGACGCCGAGTCGAGGGTTGCCCGGGCACGGCAACGCGCCGCCCACAGGGTTCGACTCTACCTTGAGGGTAGGTCTTTTTCCCTGCAAACGAGCGTGCGTCAAGGCGAACTTGAAGGATCGGGGCAGGAGGGTCCGCACCGGTCGCGAACCTCAGGCCCGGATCGAGGCAGGAAGAACCTGTCAAGATCAACCAGGAACTCCGGATGGACCGAACTCATGGATAGTGCAGGCAGTTATCTCGCCGTGATCAAGGTCGTCGGCGTCGGCGGCGCTGGTACGAACGCGATCTCACGGATGGTCGATGCAGGCCTTCGGGGGGTCGAGTTCATCGCTGCGAACACCGATGCGCAGGCCTTGGCCACGTGCGACGCGGACATCCGCCTCAACATCGGGACCGAGCTCACGCGCGGCCTCGGTGCCGGCGCGGACCCGGACGTCGGCTTCTCGGCGGCGCAGGAGTCGCGCGACGAGATCCGGGAAGCGCTCAAGGGCGCGGACATGGTCTTCGTCACCGCCGGCGAGGGTGGTGGTACCGGTACCGGTGCCGCTCCCGTGATCGCCGAGATCGCCAAGAGCGAAGTCGGTGCACTCACCGTCGGCGTCATCACGAAGCCGTTCGGCTTCGAGGGCGCGCAGCGCTCCCGCCAGGCCGAGGAGGGCATCGACCGCCTCCGCGAGGTCGTCGACACGCTCATCGTGATCCCGAACGAGCTGCTGCTGTCGGTCGTCGACAAGCGCACCTCGATCGTCGATGCCTTCGCGCACGCCGACAACGTCCTGCGCCAGGGCGTCCAGGGCATCACCGACCTCATCACGATCCCGGGCCTGATCAACCTCGACTTCGCCGACGTCCGCACGATCATGCAGGACGCCGGTTCGGCCCTCATGGGCATCGGGCAGTCCGGTGGCGAGAGCCGCGCGGCCGACGCCGCCAACCAGGCGATCTCCTCGCCGCTGCTCGAGGAGTCGATCGACGGCGCCACGGGCATCCTGCTCAACATCACCGCCGGCAACGAGCTCGGCCTCTTCGAGGTCAACGAGGCCGCCGAGATCGTCCACAGCGCGGCCGA
>JAURVW010001450.1 GCA_030655275.1 Solirubrobacteraceae bacterium | reverse complement strand
GAACTGGTTGACGAGCGAAGGCAGCATCGAGCGCACCGCCTGCGGCAGCACCACCGTGCGCATCGTGCGCCAGTAGCCGAGGCCGAGCGAGCGCGCGGCTTCGACCTGGCCGCGCGGCACGCCCTGGATGCCGGCGCGGATGATCTCGGCGAGGTAGACGCCGTCGAAGATCACGAGCGCGATCAGCATGGTCCAGAACTGGTCGGTCTTGTGGCCGGTGACGCTCGGCAGGAAGAAGTAGGCCCAGAACACCACCATCAGCAGCGGCGTGCCGCGCACGACGAACACGAGCGCCGTCACCGGCCAGCGCAGCACGCGGTAGGGGCTGACGCGGCCGATGCCGAGCAGCACGCCGATCGGCAGACCGAGCAGCAGGCCGAGCGAGGCGAGCAACAGCGTCAGCGCGAGGCCGCCGAGCGGGCCGTTCGGGTACTGGCCGATCAGGAAGTAGAGCCAGTAGGTGTGGATCAGATCGAGCATGGTTCGATCGTCCTCAGGCGACGCGCGCCGGGTAGCGCCGCTGGTACAACGCCGCGAGGCCGGTGATGACGAGCGAGACCGTGAGATACGCCGCGGTCGCGAAGCCGAACGACTCGAAGCTCCGGAAGGTCGCGCTCTCGACCTGGCCGGCCTGGTACATCAGCTCGGCCGCGCCGATCACGGTCGCGATGCTGGTGTTCTTCCAGAGGTTGAGCGTCTGCGAGATCAGCGGCGGCACGGTGATGCGCAGCGCCTGCGGCAGGATCACGCGCCGCATCGTCGCGAGAAAGCCGAAGCCGAGCGCGCGGCCGGCTTCGAACTGCACCGAGGGGATCGCGCGGATGCCGCTGCGGATGTCTTCGGCCATGAAGGCGGCGGTGTAGAGCGTCAAGGCGATGACCGCGCTGACGGCTTCGATGTTGCCTTTGTAGAGCCACTCCTTGAGCGCGTCGGGCAGCAACTCGGGCGCGCCGAAATACCAGAACAGCATGTGCGCGAGCAGCGGTATGTTGCGGATCGATTCGACGTACGCGAAGCCGATCCAGCGCAGCGCGGCGACCGGCGCGAGCCGCAGCAAGGCGATCACGAGCGCGAGCGGCAACGCGAAGACGAGCGTGGCGGCGGCGAGCTGCAGCGAGAGGATCAGGCCGGCCACGAGCATGTCGTGGTACTGGCCTTTGAGGAGCAGGGAGTAGTCGAAGATCGGCATGTGAAGTCAGTTCCTCTCCCCTCTGGAGAGAGGTCAGGTGAGGGGACGGCAGTGCTCCACCGCCCAGGCGGCTGCGCCGCGCCCTCAGCCCCCGCCCTCTCCCAGAGGGAGAGGGAGCCCATGTCAGATCTTGTCGGACTCGAACTTGAACGTGCGCGAATCCGAACGCGTCTTCGTCGTCGGCCCGAACCAGCGCAGGTAGATCGTGTTCGCCTCGCCCGACTTCTCGAGCTCGCGCAGCGTGTCGTCCACGACCGCCTTCAGCGACGCCTCGCCCTTCTTGATGCCGAGCGCGAGCGGTTCGATGCTGAGGTTGGTCGGCAGGATGGTGTAGTCCTTGGCGCGCTCGCCCAGCTTGCCCATGTCGTCGACAAGCGACATCTCGTCGTTCACGTAAGCCACGCCCTTGCCCTGCTGCAACGCGAGAAAGGCCTGCTGCGAGGTCTCGAAGGTGATCACGTCGACGTTCGGCAC